>NZ_JACYHC010000466.1:0-21000 GCF_017152085.1 Staphylococcus sp. EG-SA-2 | reverse complement strand
TTATCGCGATGGTAAAAGGTTATGCTGTAGGTGGCGGTAATGTACTAAATGTTGTTTGTGACTTAACGATTGCTGCTGATAATGCTATTTTTGGACAAACTGGTCCTAAAGTAGGTTCATTTGATGCGGGTTATGGTTCAGGATATTTAGCACGTATCGTTGGACATAAGAAAGCACGTGAAATTTGGTACTTATGTCGTCAATACAATGCACAAGAAGCTTTAGATATGGGTCTAGTAAATACAGTGGTACCTTTAGAGAAAGTTGAAGATGAAACTGTGCAATGGTGTAAAGAGATTATGAAACACTCACCAACAGCGTTACGATTCCTTAAAGCAGCTATGAATGCTGACACAGATGGTTTAGCTGGTTTACAACAAATGGCTGGGGATGCAACACTGCTTTATTACACAACTGATGAAGCGAAAGAAGGCCGTGATGCGTTTAAAGAAAAACGTGATCCTGACTTCGATCAATTCCCTAAATTCCCATAAGTTATTTTGAATATGATATTAAGTCACTTGCGTCGTTTATTAGCGACGATAGGTGGCTTTTTTATTTTATAAGAATTTAAAAGGGGCTTTTAATTAATTATCATAAATATAAGATAGTTTGAGAAAATTAATAGAGAAAAAATAAATGTTAAAGATTATTATTACAATCAAAAAACGAGCTGGTGAGAAATTGAATTCTCGCCAACCCGCTTTATGAAGTGAAATCATTTAAATTAGTTATACTAAGCGCTCATAAACGATTGGGCGCGAAGTGCCAATACCTTGTTTGGATGACGTTTGCATGAGGATATGCTGTGTATCATCATAATCAAGAATATAAGTGATTTCTTCATTATCAATAGATGAAAATTTAATGCGTTGATGTGCCGTATCTATAAAAAGAATATGATATTGATTGTGACTTGTATCATCGCCATGACGTATACAAATTGATTTTTGTAATTGATGATTACTCCAATTACCAATGAATAAATTGATATTGGTTTGTTCTAGATGTGTGAGTTTGGTTGTGTCGTAAACTAAATTTATAAATTGTAGTTGATACATAGTTTTACCTGCCTTTAATCAATATCTATATTACTTTTTAGTAACCTATCATTGAACCATACCAGTTATAATCACGATTGAATGATAAATGTAATAGGCTTGAATCTGCATCTTGGATTGATAATTCTGTATCCCAAGGATTCCAGTAAATAAGTTTTTCTTGGTCATTAATTTTAGCATTACCAACAACTGCTAGGGCATGTCCTAAATGTGGATCATTAGGGTTTTGAGATACACTTTGTGCAAGAATCATAATTCCTACATTATCTTTTGTAAGTTGATCAACTTGTTCATATGATGGTACGCCTTCTTGATAATGAATATCTCTGCCTTGTGATTTACCGTATTCAATCATTTGATTAGGGAATGTTGAGCAATTAGGAAGGTCTTGCTCACTTACTTCAGGGTATAATGTACGCATAATATCATGTGCATTATAAGTGTCTGTATTTTTAGTTGCATTTAATAATGCTGCCATACTAAATCCTGCACACCATGAGTTATCGAATTGTTGTTCTCTAATTTTGAAGTTTTTTAATGTATTTTCATATTGAACTTGATCTTCTTGTATCGCTTCGTTTTCTTCAACTTTAGTAGGTGTTACTGTATTTTTTAACTCTTGTTTCAATTTTGCTGAAACTGTTTTAGCACTTTCTTTTTCTTTTACATTACCAGGTAGTGGCGTAGCTTTTACTAATCTAACTTTGCCATCTTCTTCAAAATAAAACCCTTTTTCATCAGTAAGAACAGTGATATTTGAATTTTTATCTTTAATTTGGTCTAAATCTTTAGCGATGAAGTTTGAAATTTTAACACTGTAATTCATGTCTTCTTTTGATTTGTTTAAATCATCTTTATTTTTAGGGCTAAGTGTTAAAGTATAAACAATTTTACCGTCTTTTATAACTGGATAATAGTAACTATTATCTTCTTCACCATTAAATTTATAAATTTTAAAAGCTTCGCCAAGTTCATATTTACCAGTTTTTGCATTACTTTGTTTATCTAATGCTTTAGCATAACCAGCAAATTGTTGTTGTGCTAGATCTTTTACTTTTTGAGGTACTTTGTCACTCTTAACATTAATTTCTAGCTGTTTAGAGTGTGAATCGGCTTTGGCTTTATTGTTATTAGCAAATGCGCCTAGTGATAAAATAAGCATTGAAACCATTATGATGCTTATAATATTGAATACTCTAGATTTATATGAACTATTCATATAATACCCTCCATTTAAATCAAAATATTTTGCGTTGCTAAGACTTTGCTTCTATTTACTAAATCTAAATTAAGATGAAGTTTATGCAGCGTCAGGGTTGTCTGAATTATTGTTATCGCCATTGTCTGGATTATCAGGGTTGTTAGGGTTGTCAGGGTTATTTGGTTCATCTGGGTTGTTAGGGTTATCAGGATTGTTAGGGTTATCAGGATTGTTAGGGTTATCAGGATTATCTGGGTTATTAGGTTGGTCATCGTTGGCAAAATGGATATCTTCAATATTTTGTTTTAAGAAGTTGCGTACATTTTCATTAATAAATACCGCACCATTAAATTCATTTGGTACACCGCCCCAATGAATTCCGATCACTTCATTTTTTTCATTAAATACAGGTGAACCTGAGTTACCACCAGTTGTACTTAAATCATATTGCATAGCTTCGCCTTTGAGGTAAGTGATTTTTCCTTTACTTTCCCACATTGTTGCTACAGGTTTATCACCAGGATATCCTGTTACAGTAATATTTTGGTTAACTTGTGTTTCAGCATTATTACTCATTGTTGCTGGTTTAACTACTTCACCAATATGTTTGTTTTGCTCATTAGGGGAGAATTTAACTATTGCTAAATCACCTTCGCCTGAATATTTAGTGATTTGTTCAGCAGTGAAACCACCATTTGGATAATTGTCTTGGTTAATTGCAGAAGGGAATGCTTTTAAAGCATGAGGATCACCGTGCGTAGCATCTACGACGTGTTTATTTGTTAAAAGAGTATCTTTACCTACAACTACACCGGAAGCAATAAATGTACCAGTAGGTGCTTCAACTTGAATATAAGTTACGGGTGCATAATGACCATTCGTTGTATCTGTGATTTGGTGACGATCGTTATTCGGTAATATAACATTTGCGTGTTCACGTTGTTCTAATGGTTTAAGGTTACCGCCTTTTTTAATCTTAGGTGTTTGCTGTTTGCTTGACTGCGTTTGTTGTGGATGATTGTCCATAGCTTTTGATGATAACGCGTTTGCTGCTGGAGAACTCACAAGTGTCGCTGTTGTCAAAGTTGCAACGAATAAAGAACTAACTTTTAAAAATTTACCTTTCATCTAAAAACCTCCAAAAAATTTATTTACAAGTTAAATATAACACTAAAAATTTTTAAGTCAATAAGAATATATAAATAAATTAAAAAGTTTTTGTAAAGATTAGAGTTTACAAAAACATTAAGGTAATTAAAATTGAATTGTATTATACTTTATTCAATTGAGTTAAATTGATAAGATCGTCAATTGTTTGCATTTATCTAAAAGAATAAATAAGAAAGGAATTGAGAGCGAATGGAAAGTATTTGTTTATAATAATAAATAGTAACTTTTGAATAATAATTGTTTGGCCAAAGGTAGATTAATATGAATGGTGATATATTATTTGAGTGCTTAAGTTTCGAAGAACAATTATAAGTTAGCATATTAAAACCTTTTGATAGAATCATTTTGAGTGAGGTGTTTAAAGGAGAGGAATATAACTCGGTAGTATTTACAGTCTCTATAGAGTATTATTTAAAACTTATAGAATATAAAAAACTGAACGTACTATGAATTTAGTTCACGACGTCCAGTTCAACATATCATTTTTATTTAGTATTTAAATATTTAGCAAGTCTCTTCATACCTTCTTTTAAAACATCCATTTCATAAGCATAGGAAATCCTTACAAATCCTTTACCGAATTCTGTAAAGGATGAGCCTGGAACGATTGCTAAATGTGTTGATTCAAGTAAATCGACACAAAATTCGAAATCGTCATCGGTGATATGTTTAATACTTGGGAAAATATAAAACGCGCCTTCAGGTTGAGCGGTAATCTCAAAACCTAATTTAGTTAATTCAGATACTAAATAATTTCTTCGTTCTACATAAGCTTCGTTCATATATTTAGGAGCTTCTAATCCTTCGTTAAGTGCTGTTATACATGCTATTTGAGCTGGAACATTGGCACAAATACAATTATAGGCGTGCATAAATGTTAATTTATCAATCAAATATTGAGGCCCTAATAGAAAACCAATTCTTATTCCGGTTGCTGAGTGTGATTTACTTAAACCACCAATTAATATTAATTGATCACGAATGTCTTCAAATTCAGCGAAGGATACATGTTTACCACTAAATGTATTTTCAGCATAAATCTCATCGCTAATAATAAATATCGGATATTTTTTTAATACATTTACGATATTTAAAACTTCATTTCTTTTTAAAACTACGCCAGTTGGATTAGTCGGATAATTTAACAAGACAGCTTTTGTCTTTGGAGAAATATGACTTTCTAATGCATCAGGTGTAATTTTGAATTGTGTTGCTGTTGTATCAATATAAATTGGTTTACCACCTAGTACTTCGATGAGTGGTATGTAGCCTGCATAAATTGGTCCCGGTATTATAATTTCATCTCCAGGCTCTATGATAGAACGTAACGTTGTGTCTATTGCTTCACTTGCTCCATTTGTCACAATAATTTCTTCAGGATCATAGGAAAAATGATAACGATTTTTGAAGTATTGACTAATTGCTTCGCGAGTTTCTAATAACCCTTTATTGTGAGAGTATGATGTCTTGTCATTGTTAATAGCATCAATATATGCCTTTTTCACAACATCAGGCATCGGGAAGTCTGGTTGGCCAATAGTTAAATTAACACAATCATCCAAATTATTCATACGATTTGAAAATTGGCGAATACTTGGTGCTCTTAAATATTTAGAATTAGAATTTAAAGAAAGTTTCATTTGTGACACCTCAAATATAAATCAAATATTGTCTAAAAATTTAGAAATTAATAATATCATAACATACTTTTAAACCAAAAAAGGGTAAATTACTTAAGCTTTATTTGAAAAACGAAAAATGTCTAAATACACTGTAGTAACTACTTTTCAAAATGAATAAAGTGGTTACAGTTAATGTACTTAGACACTATAAAATTATGAATCTTTAAACTGTGATGGTCTTTGTAAATTAATTATTGGATTTGTCCATTTACAAACAAAGTTTGTAGATAATACATATACGATGATTACAGATATACTTATTAAATAAAGATAAGTCATTAATGATATAGGATTATCGAATGGGTACCATTCAAATCCTCTAACAATGCCAATAATTAAACCATGTAATAAATATACGTATAGCGTACGACTACCAATATAAGTATATAATTTTTTCTTTGTTGACATTAAATTTAGAAACGCAGTCATTGCGATTAATATAATTCCATATAATATAAGTCGTTTAAAAGGACTGAATATACTCTGTCCTTCATTTTCAAGTGAAGTATATGGTGAACTTCCCAATAACCAATCTGCATTGATAGGATGAATCACGTAAATGATAAAAAACAAAATAAAGGTAATGATAGATACTGGTATTAGTTTTTTATTTTTAAAAATAGCCGTATGTTTTTTGGTGAAAATGTAACCTAGGTAAAATATTGGGAAAAATACGATTGTCCTTGAAATGCTCAAGTAGCTATCGATGTTATCTGAAAAACCTGCTCCAATAGATATAATAATTGAAACTGATAGCACTTTATATGGATTAAATCTTCTAACTATTACTAAAATGACATGAAAGAAAAATAGCGTGATCAAAAACCATAACGCAAATACTGGGTTAAAAGGATCAAGTTGTAATTCGTCACTTTTACCTGTTAAGAAATAATATATTGAAAAGAATGCAAAAAATATCATATAAGGTACTATCAAACGTTTTGAAATTTTTTCTAAATAGTATGGTTTATCAATATTTTTCGCGAAATAACCAGATATAAACAAAAATGTTGGCATATGGAAACTATAAATAACTAGGTATAATGCTGATAAATATTTATCGCCACTAGTGTAGGGTTGTAACATATGTCCAAATACGACTAATAATATTAAAATTGCTCTTGCGTTGTCAAAAAAATAATCTCTCTCTTTTAATGAAGTCATATTTTATCTCCTTTATGTCCATAAGACTCTTACTAATTTATTATATTTTGTATTAGTTATGCAACAAATTTGTCTATTGTGTCGAATAGTATTGTAAAAATTATAAAAAAAGCATATAATATTATAAATAATATGTAGTGGAGTAGAACAACATGTATAAACAACTTGAAAAACTTATTACACTGACTAACAATGACTTAAACTTAGTGAATAGAAGATTTGGACAACGCACGGATATCACATCTGAACAGCTAGAACTTCTCCGTATTTTATTTAATTACGATCGCTTATCACAGTATGATTTGACGATGAAGATTAGCAGGGAACAATCTATAGTTTCAAGGTGGATTAAGAAATTAGTTTTGAAAGGTTACATCACAAGTCAACAATCTAGCGAAGATTTAAGATGTAAAGAATTAATTTTGACTGATCAAGCACGTACATTAATTTCACAAATAAATAATGCACGTTGCGAATTGATTGAAGCAAGATGTCAATGTTTATCGGAAGTCGAATTAGACAATTTAAATCAATTACTTGATAAGTTAAATCAACGACGCATATCGTTGTAACACGACAATAGCAAACACATAATTTAGTGTCATTGTGCACACAACAAAAATTGAATCATGAATTACAAGCAAAAGTAGCGGTGATTGTTAAAATTGATGGTAAACAATCACCGCTATTTTTGCTTGTGTATGTATAAAAAAGGGATCAAAGGTCATCCCCCATGATTGATAGTGGGGGATGACTTTTGATCCTATGTTCATGTTGCTTATTTATATTGTGGGATGTCGAAGTATTTGCCGACTTCGCCAATTTTATCATAGTAGCCTTTGATGATTTTAGCATTGATGTTAGCCCAATCTACATCTGTAGCATATTGGTGTGTTCCTGGATGTGCAGGATTCCATCTCATTTTGTAAAGTGTATTTTGACCAGCTTTTACATATGAGTTGCCGATGAATTTAGCACCACCAACGATTGCTTTTGATACTGTGTCCCAACCAGCTTGTTTAGCATATTTAATACCTTCACGTAAAGGATCGTTATCATATGCAGCAATACCAAATACGTTATGGTATTTCGTGTTTGAGTTAGTTACAACTTTGTTGTTCACTACATCTGCACCTTTCGCTAATTGAGAAGTACCGTTACCTGTTTCTAATAGGGCATGTGAGATAAGATAAACTTCATTAATGCCATACATTTGAGCAGCTTTGTTAAATGCAGCACCTTGGTTTTCTAATACACCTTTACCTTTTAAGAATTGATTAATTTTATCAATAGAAATATTTTGTGGTTGGTCTAAGCGTAAGAATTGATATTTTAATGCTGGATCTTGAGCTAAACGCTTCGTATCCATTGCATGCTTAACATCATTAAAGTTAGCATCTGTCCACTTACCTGGTACACGTTGTACTTGTGGTTTATATTGTAAACCAGCTTGTATTTGAGCAACTTGGTTTAATGTCATACCTGTTTGATTATACTTAATTAATTCTTTAGCTAAATCAGTTGATTTAATCCATGCTAATTTACCGTTAGATAATTTACCATAGTACCAAGTTTGTCCATTAATGACTTGTTCTTTAACAACTGCGAATGGTTGTTCATTAAATGCTTTTAATGAGTATTTAGCTGTATCAGAATTTGGTGTTACATAGTAATAACCATTACCATTTTTAATTACATAAGTGTAGTTATAATCTTTGGCAGCTGATGTAGTTGGTTTCACAGCAGTTGGTGCAGTTAAATCTTTTGCATTTACCCAACCAGTGCGGTTATTAATAGTACCGTATAAATAAACATCTTTGCCTACAGATACTTGTTTCGTTGCATTAAATGTACCTTGAGCAATGTTATTGCCTGTTAAAATGACTTGGTTTTTAGTACCCCAAGGAACCATTGATAAGCCGTTATTTGATTTATTAACAGTATATTTTTGAGTCGTTTTAACTTCTTTGCCTAGGTTTTGAACATTTAAGTCTTTTACATTGAACCAACCTAATGGGATGTTATGGCTTGTATTGTTTAATAATACATACGTTTCATTACCATGAGCACGCTCTTTTGTTACATAGAACGTACGGTCTGCATATTTCGCACCGTTTTTCGCTGTTTTTTCATAAACAGAAGCACGAATACCAGTGTTGTTTGGTTTAACTTGAGCAATCTTGCTAACTGTTTGAGTCGTTTGTGGTTTAGTAACAGTATAAGCTTTTACAGCTGTTTTTGGTTGTGCTACTGCTTTTTTAGGTGCAGCAGGTACAGCTAAATATGCTTTACTTACCCAACCAGATTTACCATTTACAGTTCCAAATAAATAGATAGATTTATCAATTTGTTGTTGCTTAGTCGCTTTAAAAGTTTGGTTACCTGTACCAGAAACTGCACCAGCTTCTTGTTTATAAGTGCCCCAAGGTACTGAATATAATTTAGTGCCTGGTTTTACTGTATATGTTTGCATTACATTTACAGGTGATTTTGCATTGTTATAAATAACGTCACCTTGTTTAACCCAACCAATTAAAGTTGGACTATTGTAATCTTTAACTAAGTAGAATTTGTTTCCACCTAAACTTGCTTCTTTTGTTACAGCAAATGTTTTTTGAACTTCTTTCGTTGGCTTACCAGTTTTGTCATAAACTGTAGTGAATAAGCCATTGTTTTTAGCATTAATTTGAGCAACACCGTTTAATGATGAAACTGTTAATTTATTATTTGTTGTAGGTGTTGATGGCTTAGGTATTGGTGTAGGCGTAGGTTTAGCAGTATCAACTAAATATGCTTTACTTACCCAACCAGATTTACCATTCACAGAGCCATATAAATAAATTGATTTATCAATTTGTTGTTGCTTTGAAGCCTTAAATGTTTGGTTTCCAGAGCCAGACACGCTACCAGCAACTTGTTTAGATGTACCCCAAGGTACTGTATAAAGTTTCGTACCAGATTTGATTGAATATGATTGATTTACATTTACAGGTGATTTAGCTGTGTTGTAAACCACATCGCCTTCTTTAACCCAACCAAATTTATTACCAGAATTGTAATCTTGAACAAGATAGAATTTTTGATTACCTAATGTAGCTGTTTTAGATACAGCAAATGTTTTTTGAACTTCATTAGTTGCTTTACCAGTTTTGTCGTAAACAGTAGTATATAAACCACTATTTGTTGGTTTGATTTGTGCGACACCATTGTTTGCTGCAACTGTTAATTTACCAGTTGATGGTTTCGACGGTGTTGTTGGTTTTGATGGTGTAGTAGGGGTAGTTGTAAATTGCGTACCCCATGGCGCCACTTTACCCATTTTTATTAAATATTTTTCATTAATTAAGTCATATAATTGATCATAACTATAATTATGACTTCTTAAATATCCATGTGGATCGGCATGGTCCGTACCACCTAAATATTTACTTACAGCGTAGTGAGTCCATACTGTACCATTTCCATCATACTCAGCACTGTCTGGTTTTAAACCATAATATTGTAATTGTGTAGCTGCATAGTCAGCATAGTTATTCATTGAACGTGCAAATGAAGCATAGTCGTGTGTGTGTACGATTTCAACATTGATGAATCTAGGGTTACCGACTGCACCGACACCCCAAGATAAGTAATCCGTTGGTGCTGTTTCGATTATACGATCCCCATCAACAAATGCATGTACGAATGCGTTTTGATAGTTATTTTTCATATAACTAATTTCACCATTTATCGTCGAACGATCATTAGCTGTATCATGAACTACGATACCTTCAGGACGACCTACGCCGTTACGGTATGCGTATTTAGGGAAGTAAGATGTATAATCTTCTTCAATTTTAGGTGCTTTTAAGTTATTTTTACGAATGTAATCGTTAATTGAAGAGTTTACTTGTGGTTTATATTTTGGCAAACTCGTTTTTGGTGTTGCAGCAACTGATCTTGGTTGTGCTGAAGCGCTAAAAGTAGTTACTTTAGGTGTCCCTTCAGTTTTAGCTTTAGGTGCTGCGGCTTTATATTGCGTTTCAAGAGCTGCAGGTTTAGCAGCTGATTTAATTAATTCTGGATTAATTTGATGTTCTGAATTATCATCTTCATCATCAACTAAACTATAACCAGCATTTGTAACATTAGTGTTAGTTTTAGGTGCTGTAGTGCTTGTTGACTTTGCAACAGGCTGCGTATTATTTGTAGTCGCTGATTGATTAGCACGAGTGTCACCATTTACTTGTGCAGTATCAACTTTTTGACTTACTTGAGCATTGCCTGTTTTGTTATTTGCTGTTTTTGGTTGGACAATAGCAGGGTCTTGATATACTTGAGTGCCAGAAATGTTTTGCGTTGGATTTTTTACCTCAGCTTTTGCTTGTTCAGTAGTTGCTTTAACTTTATTACTATCTAAAACATTTTTATTAGTAGTTTGATCTTGTGTCGTCTCAGCTGCTTGAACTTGATGTGCAGTGACTGCTGAACCTACAAGCGTTAATGCAACCATTGATGGTAGTTTGTAATTGAATTTTTTCGCCATTCTATTTATTACTCCTAACATTTATTAATTATTACTAACATTATAGTACCTGTTTTATATACCTGTGCGTATTTAACCAATTTGTAATATACTCTTAATTTACATTTTCACTGTAAAAAAATGAAAAAAATTTTGAATCTCAATGGTGACGTGACAAATCAAATAGAATTGATGTCAATTTAAGAATTGGTTTATTACAAATGTTTCTAAAATAGATACAACTTTTTTTAATTAAGCGAGGTTAACTTTTTTGTCATTTCAATATGCTCGATGCCTTCCTCAAGAAATATATTACCTCTCATTTTAAAGTTTAAACTTTCATAAAATGGGATAGCATGACATTGGGCATTCATAGTAGCTACGTAAAAACCTTCATCTTTAGCTAATGATTCTACAGCTTGCATAAGCATTCTACCCATTCCTTGTCCACGATGTGATTTCATCACAGCTACTCGTTCTATTTTGACAGTTGTTTCATTAATAGGGCGTATTCGAGCAGTGGCAACTGGCTGTCCATTATCATATCCAATGAGGTGAATAGATTCAGATTCATATTCATCAATTTCACTTTCCTCAGGGACGCCTTGTTCTTCTACAAACACTTTCTTTCTTATATAGAAGCAATCTTCTAACATCTTTTGATTGTTTACTTTTGAAAACATAAAATTCCTCCACATCCTAACAAAATCATTTACATTTAATTTACTAATAATAACATAGAATAACGATTGTTATTTTCCTCAAAAATAATTAGACATAAAAAAGCTATAAAGATGATTCACAAGAATCATCTTTATAGCTAATTAATTATTAATGTTATAGTGCTTCTTTTCTAATAATTGCTGTATATTGCCAAAAGATTCGCATTTGAGCAATATTCCAATTATTCATTCCCATTGTAAATCCTGAAGGCTTAAATATATTCACATCAGTTACTTCTAATGCTGCTGCAACTAAATATTGTAATGGAATGCTTAGTGATTTCATTGTTTCGGTAATGCCATTTTCATCATATACCCATGAAAATGGTAACTCTGATTCGAAAACATCAACACTATTGAAAATTTCAGGTAGGGCTAAAATATAACATGCACCATCTACAATAGGATTGTCGATACTATTTTTGTAATAAATTAGGAGTGCTTCATAGTTTTCTCGATGCTCATGATTGACGTAAAAAAATTCACTTCTAAAATGAGCCATATCTTGGCTATGAATGATTTGTTGTTCTAACATATTAAACATGCCATTTATATTTGCAATCTTTTCGTATGTTTTTCTACTCATGTATGATGCTCCTTTCATAAATAGTAAATGTTAATCGTCATATAATATTAATTTACAACACCATTTTGGTTATTTGAAGCTTGTGGCGCTTGTTGTGTGCCACCTTGATTTTGATTTAAGTTTTGATCTGTAGCAGGTTGTTGTTGATTGCTGGAATCACTGTTATTAGTTGAATCATTGTTCTCGTTAGATGTCTTATCTTTATCTGTCGTATCATTTTGTTCTTTTCTCAATAAACTACTATCTAAAGGCGTTAACGGTATTAATGAACCATAATGATTAATGACACGTTGATCTAAGAAATCATTTTTATCATTAATAGGTGATAATTCTAAGTCTTTACGAAGTAAGTTTGCATATTTTTGAATGCTTTCAACACTTGGATGATAATAGTAAATACCATTTAACATATCATCTTTACCTTTTAATTGCGCAGTTTTAATTTCAACATCATTTGTTAAGTACATTTTTGCTAAAGCTTTAATTTCAGAGTTAGTTAAATTATGCTTTGCATTTTTGCCTACAATTTGAATCACGTTATCAAGTTTATCAATAGAATCAACTTCCTGTGCTTTTTGGAATAAAATCTTAATTAATTCCATTTGACGTTGTCCACGTTTTAAGTCTGAATCATGATGTCTAGTTCTAGCAACTGCTAAAGCCTCATCACCATTTAATTTTTGGTACCCTTTTTTAATTTTAATCTTACCAGTATCATCTGTGTTAGGTTCATTTAAGTCGTATGGCACATCATAGTATATGCCACCAAGCTCATTTACAGCCTCGACAAATGCTTTCATATTGACTCTCACATAATAATCAACAGGTACATTCATGGTAGCTTCTACCGAATCCATTGCGGCAATTGGACCACCATATGCATGTGCATGGGTAATCTTATCGTAATAGCCAACTTTAGGAATGTAGCTGATAGTATCACGTGGAATACTAAGCATTCTAATTTGATGTTTTGATTGATTAAAAGTAGTTAAAATCATAGCGTCTGATCTAGAGTGTTCAGCATCCTGTCCTTTTTTTCTTCTTCCATCGTTATCATCGATACCTAAGAAAAGAATAGAGATAGGTTGTTCTTCGGGATTGACTTTATTATCTCTTAAGTTGGATTGACGATTAGCATTTTTGCTGTCTTGAGAAGATTCGAATGCATCTTGGGACGTTTTAAAAAGTAACGTAGCGAAGACTATTGGAACAACAATGAGAACCAATGCTAGAAGGATCAAAAAGTATTTTAAAAATTTATTCATGATTGATGCTCCTATATTAAATTTTTGTTAAATCATAATCATAATTTTAAAATATAATTAGTTGAACGATATTTATACAACTTCATTACTAATACATTATAGCCTTAAATTGTAGTACTTTATAGTAAAAAATACAAATGTTATGTCAAAGTTCCTTGTAATTTGAATGTTTTGTTAAAATCAAAAAGCATTTTTAAAAATATAATGCGACTTTAGTATGATGTCTTAAAAAATTTAAAGGCGTAATATAAATTCGAGTGATTTATACAAAGTGATAAGGTATAATTAATTTTGTTGTATAGATAACATATTAGAAAAACTTATTACTATGTAGCGTAAAGCATAAATGAATGATAAGTTAATTTTTGTAAGTTGTATTATTAGGCATCTAGGTTCAAATTTTTAACGATTTAAATATATAAAATGAATACATTGTGAGGCAATTATCAAATGAAATTTAATAAAGTAAAACTAGTTATACATGCGTGTGTACTATTATTTATCATTATTTCTATAGCGTTAATTTTTCATCGATTACAGACGAAGACACATTCTATAGACCCAATACATAAGGAAACAAAATTATCAGACAATGAAAAATATTTAGTGGATCGTAATAAGGAAAAGGTTGCGCCGTCTAAACTAAAAGAGGTATATAATAGCAAGGATCCTAAATATAAGAAAATTGACAAGTATTTACAAAGTTCATTATTTAACGGTTCAGTAGCTATATATGAAAATGGCAAATTGAAAATGAGTAAAGGTTATGGATATCAAGATTTTGAAAAAGGTATTAAAAACACACCGAATACGATGTTTTTAATAGGTTCAGCTCAAAAATTTTCAACAGGGTTACTGTTAAAACAGTTAGAAGAAGAACATAAAATAAATATCAATGATCCAGTAAGTAAATACCTTCCATGGTTTAAAACATCTAAGCCTATCCCATTGAAAGATTTAATGTTGCATCAAAGTGGATTATATAAATATAAATCCTCAAAAGATTATAAAAATTTAGATCAAGCAGTTAAAGCGATTCAAAAACGTGGTATTGATCCTAAGAAATACAAAAAGCATATGTATAACGATGGGAATTATTTAGTACTTGCGAAAGTTATTGAAGAAGTTACAGGTAAATCTTATGCTGAGAATTATTATACAAAAATAGGAGATCCTTTAAAACTTCAGCACACAGCATTTTATGATGAACAACCTTTTAAAAAATATCTAGCAAAAGGTTATGCTTATAATAGTACAGGACTTTCATTCTTAAGACCTAATATTTTGGACCAATACTATGGTGCAGGTAATTTATATATGACACCAACAGATATGGGTAAATTAATTACTCAAATACAACAATATAAATTATTCAGTCCTAAAATAACCAATCCATTATTACATGAGTTTGGTACGAAACAGTATCCAGATGAATATCGATATGGTTTCTATGCTAAGCCAACATTGAATAGACTTAACGGGGGATTCTTTGGACAAGTCTTTACTGTTTACTATAATGATAAGTATGTAGTTGTACTTGCATTAAATGTAAAAGGAAACAATGAAGTTCGAATCAAACATATTTATAATGATATTTTAAAACAAAATAAACCTTACAATACGAAGGGTGTTATTGTTCAATAATTAATATAGAAGATATAACATGTATATGGCATTAAGGCATCGACCTTATCTGACCAGTATACGAGTTATATCTTTTTTTTATAGTGGTAAAAAGTTTAAAGTATAAGGTTGAAGAAGGATGAGTTTAAAAATATGTGTTAACTGATAAAAGGGGAAATCATTTGGTGAGTTGGCATCAGACTAAAATGAATGAAGACGAATACGTTGGTCCATGCGTGGTGTGAATGTTTTCTAAATCTAACTGGAAATGATAATTTAATAATGTACACTTTTGATTGTTTAAACATGTACAATTTTTAAAAACCTAGGGATAATTTTATTGACGTGAACAACATTGAGATTATCTTTAGACATAAATATGGATTTTGAAGTTACTATATTTATTAGTTGTGGTTGTTAATGTATTAATTGAATTGATTATAATGATTGTCTTATAAGATATAGAAGGGGACTTAACCATTTAAAAATTGAAGGAAAATAAAAACCAGCTAACAAAAGTGTTAGCTGGTTAAACTTTACATTATTAAAATGTTGTTTATAAGTGTGAAGAGTGACCGCCTTGCATAACCCAATATGTTCCGACAACGAAACAAAGTGTAATTACAAGAGCAAAGATAACTTTGAATGTTTGTAAACGTCCATCTTTACCTTCAGTTAAATGCATGAACATTAATAATTGAAGTCCTGCTTGGACGAATGCAAAGCCAAAGATAATTGTCAACTTCGCGTGGAATGTTAATGACGTGTATAGTGTTACGTAAACTGCTAAAAGCGTTAATACGATAGATGCGATAAATCCTACAGTATGTTTCATTATTGTACTCATCCGCTATACACCATCCCTATCATATATACGGCAGTAAAGATGAAAACCCAAACAACATCTAAGAAGTGCCAGTATAAACTTACTATAAATAATTTTGGCGCATTATATTTGTCTAATCCGCGTCGTTGGATTTGGATTAATAAACAAATGGCCCAAACGATACCTAGCGATACGTGACAACCATGCGTTCCTAATAGGATAAAGAAACTAGACCAGTAAGAACCAATTGTTGGGTTAACGCCTTCTGATGCATAGTGTGCGAATTCATAAATTTCGAATCCAACAAAGACTAAACCTAAAAGTAACGTAATGATCATCCAAAACATCATTAACTTTTGTTTTTCTTGGCGCATGTAGTAAATAGCAATACCACATGTGTAAGAACTGAATAATAATGCAAACGTCATTATTAAAACAAGAGGCAATTCAAATAACTCAGTAGTCATTTTACCTGCATAATCGCCACCATGTTGCAAAGTTAATAGTGTCGCAAATAGGGTACCGAATAACGCAAATTCGGCTGTAATGAAAATCCAAAAGCCAAGCTTATTTAATTCGCCTTCATGTGTGCGTGAATCAATAGTGTTTGTATCATGACTCATGACTTACAGCCTCCCTTTCTTTAATACGCGCTTCTCTTAATCTAGCTTCAGTTTCAGCAACTTCAGCAGCAGGGATATGATATCCGTGATCGATTTGGAAACTGCGATAAATCATAGTACCAAAAATACCGAATAAACAAATTAATGCTGGAATTACAGTTTCGAAAATTAAGAAGAAACCGCCGATAGTCATAAAGATACCAATCCAGAATCCAACAGGAGTATTGTTTGGCATATGAATGTCTTTGTAATTATGGTTGTCTAAGTAATGACGACCATGTTCTTTCATATCAACAAATGTGTCGTAGTCATTCCAATCTGGTGTAATGGCAAAGTTGTATTTAGGTGGAATTGCTGATGCAGTAGTCCACTCTAGAGTACGGCCAAGGCCATCCCAGTTATCTCCAGTTGCTTCACGTGGAGATTTGAAGTGACTGTATACGATACTAACAACAAGGAATAAGAATCCGATTGCCATTAATAATGCACCGATAGTTGAAATTAAGTTTAATAAGAACCAACCATCTGATGGCATATAAGTGTATAAACGACGTGGCATACCATCTAATCCAAGAATGAATTGTGGTAAGAAACAAACGTTAAATCCGATCATGAAGAACCAGAAGCACCATTTGTTTAATGTTTCGTTTAATTTGTAACCCATCATCTTTGGATACCAGAAGATTAAACCAGCTAAGCAGGCAAATACAACACCAGTAACCAATGTATAGTGGAAGTGAGCTACTAAGAAGTACGTATTGTGATATTGATAGTCAGCTGATGCCATTGCTAACATTACACCCGTAACACCACCTAAAAGGAAGTTAGGGATAAATGCTAATGAGAATAGCATTGGTGACTCAAATGTAATACGTCCTTTATATAATGTTAATAACCAGTTAAACAATTTCACACCAGTTGGAATACCAATCAGCATTGTTGAAATTGAGAAGAATGAGTTGATTAACGCACCATTACCCATTGTGAAGAAATGGTGAACCCAAACTAAGAAACTAAGGAACGCGATACCGGCAGTTGCCCATACCATACTTTGATGTCCGAATAAACGCTTACGAGCGAATGTCGGGATAATTTCTGAGTAAATACCAAATGCTGGAAGGATAACGATATAAACTTCAGGGTGCCCCCATACCCAGAAGAAGTTAGCCCAAAGCATTGGCATACCGCCATGTGCAACTGTGAAGAATGCTGTGTCAAATATTCTATCAGTTGTCATTAATGCTAACGCTACTGTTAAAGGAGGGAAAGCAAGAATAACAATTAATGTAGTAATAAATGTTGTTACTGTAAACATTGGCATTTGCATAAACTTCATAGTTGGTGTTTTACATCTTAAAATTGTTACAAAGAAGTTGATACCTGTAGCTAAGGTACCAAGCCCTGAAATTTGTATAGCTATTAAGTAATAGTTAACACCCGGACCAGGACTGAATTCACCTGCTAGTGGCGCATAGTTTGTCCAACCAGCTGCTGGTGAACCACCAATAATAAATGACAGGTTGAATAAAATCATACCTGCAAAGAATAGCCAGAAACTTACGTTGTTTAATACTGGGAATGCAACATCACGTGCTCCAATTTGTAATGGAACAACGATATTCCATAAACCAAAGATAAATGGCATTGCCATGAAGATAATCATGATTACACCATGTGTACTAAAAATTTCGTTATAGTGGTTAGATTCTAAAAATTTGTTATCAGGTACTGTTAATTGCGCACGAATAAGTAACGCATCAATACCACCACGGACGAACATTAATACGGCACAGATTAAATACATAATACCGATTTTCTTATGGTCTACAGATGTGAACCATTCTTTGTAAAGATATTTCCATAATTTAAAGTAAGTAATTACTGCGATTAAACCAATAACTAAGAATGGGGCACCAATTTGTGCCATTGTAATCATCCAGTTACCTTTAACTAGTAATTGATCCCATGGAAAATTCATTAATGTCCACCTCCATGATCATCATTGTCTTGATCTTGCGCATCTTTTGAAATTTTCTTCATTTCTTTCGCATTTTTCGATTCATCTTTCTTGAACTCATTGTTATATGGTTCGTCATTTCCAAGAATCATCAACTTCATACCATGTCGTTTATAGTTCGCATTTGTAATTTGAGCTTTACGAGCAGGTATTAATGGTTTGTCTGATACATCTTTAAACATATTTTCTTCACTAGTGAAGTTTGGATCTTTCAATTCGAAATTGAAACGTTTATATGCATAGAAGATGTATTCTGGATCGGCTGCTGGATCAACAAACGCCATATGTGTACCATTAAATTCTAAAGCTTTATTAGGTGTGCTTGGTAATAATTGTTTATCAAATGTATCTTGATCTAACGTTTTCTTACCTTTAACTTCTTTCACCCATTTGTCGTAGTCTTTTTGACTAACGGCATTTACTTTAAATGTTTGACGTGAGAATCCTTCACCATTGAAGTTAGAGTTACGACCTCTGAACGTACCAGTTTGAGATGCTTCTAACGTCCAATTCATTGTCATGCCAGTCATGGCATATTTTTGACCACCTAATTGTGGAATCCAGAAACTTGTCATTGTATCCATAGCTTGAAGCTTAAATACGACAGGACGATCTTTAGGGATTGTTAATGTATTAACAGTCTCTATATGTTCATCTGGATAAGCAAAGAACCATTTGTATCCTGCACTTACTGCATATACAACCATTGGATCTTTCTCACTCTTCGGTGGTTTTTCGTAATCGTATAAAGTTTTAACTGTAGGAATAGCTAAAGCAGCAACGATTATGATAGGTATTACAAACCATATTGTTTCAATGATGGCATTATGGTGCATCTTACCAGATTCGGCATTCTTATTATAACTATACTTGTAAATAAAAATGGCGAACATGCCAAGTACAACGAAACAAATAACAAGCATGAAGACGATTGAATAAAGAATCAAGAACTTCTGACTACTTGCTACTGGCCCTTTTGCGTTGAAAATTTCTATATTTGAACAACCACTAAGTAAAATTAGTGTGCCAAATAATAGAAGCAAAGACTTAAATTTTGACACTTTTTTGACCTCCTAATACTACAAATGTAGGGCTTAACATTAATTTTAAGTTATTACACAATATTTACAAGGGCTTATGGGAAAAAAATTAATAAAATTGTATCAAAAATGTTGATAAATCAAGGTGTGACGTGGGTTCACACATTTGTTAAAATTATGTGTACATTTTGTGACTAATAGCGTTTTTGAAAAAATTGCTTCATATTTAAAAGGAAAGTTGAGAATAGCTTTCAATTAAAGGTTAATTGAATGAAAATAAAAAAAGTTTGAAATTGTCTAATAAATTGAAAATGATGGCTAGTTGATTGAAAGGAAGCGCAAACATTTTAATAAGGAATTTGCCAAAAGTAATTTATCGTTAAACAATGAAAAGTGGAAATTTGTTTGTTCAAAATCAAAACATTTTTTTAAAAAGAGCAGTTAAGTTTTAATAATTTGATAGGTAGTCCTTTGGTATACAGAAAAAATACAATATTTGGGTTAAAGTTGCAGATGAAGTTAGAATAACAAATAAAATGGTAGCAAAACATGTTCGTTTGCTACCATTTTATTTGCAGTATAGTGATGAGGGCTATTTAACCTCAATATACCTAGTGGAAATTTTAATTGCACCATCTGAATCAGTGACATGATATTTAATTTGATATTTACCAGATTTAGATGTATCAATTTGGCCATCGACTTTAATTTTATCGGTTAAATCTCCATCTTCTTTATCAAATGCACTTATGCCGTTTAGAAGGTTATAATCTTGACCTTTCTTAATAACGATATCATTAGCGCCTTTAATTTGTGGTGTAGTATTCGTCGTTGCATCTGCATTTAAATTTGGTGTTACTAGTGTAGCAGAAACACCGAGGGCTGATAATGACTGTAATAGTTTATTCATAATGTAACCTCCGAATGATAAGTCATTTCTGAGTTAGCTTTACTATACCTTAATTTATATTATTTACACATCATACTATAGTCCTAATCTTACCCTATAAAGAATGAAATTTAAATATAAATTTATAAATAATGAGGAAATAATTATTATTTTGAAAATCTGCCACAATTGTAAAATTAATAATTTAGGGATAATTTGAAATCAAATATAACTTTATTCGACAGTTTGAACTTAAATTTTTGTGTATCAAAACAATAAGAAAAGGGAGGCGAAAATGATAAAGAACCACTAATGATTAACTATGTAGTAGTACTTTATCATAGTCACAGCTTCTTTGTTGGGGCCTCGCTGACTTGCATTGTCTGTAGAATTTCTTTTCGAAATTCTCTGTGTTGGGGCCCATCCCCAACTTGCACATTATTGTAAGCTGACTTTTCGTCAGCTTCTTTGTTGGGGCCCCGGACTATAATTGAAAAATGCTTGTTACAAGCTTATTTTCATTCAATTAACTACTGTCTATATAAAATTGTTGAGCCAAGAACAAAGTGAAATGCTCCCTTCAAAGCCTTCATTTATTCAATGTCTACTTTGAAGGGAGCATTTGAT
>NZ_JACYHC010000465.1:0-4677 GCF_017152085.1 Staphylococcus sp. EG-SA-2 | reverse complement strand
AACAAATGGTTACTACTATGTCGATGTGACTAAGGACGAGGATGAAGGAAAACCGCACGACAATGAAAAAAGATATCCGGTTAAAATGGTCGATAATAAAATCATTCCAACAAAAGAAATTAAAGATGAAAAAATAAAAAAAGAAATCGAAAACTTTAAGTTCTTTGTTCAATATGGCGACTTTAAAAATTTGAAAAATTATAAAGACGGAGATATTTCATATAATCCAGAGGTGCCGAGTTATTCGGCTAAATATCAATTAACTAATGATGATTATAATGTAAAACAATTACGCAAAAGATATGATATACCGACGAGTAAAGCTCCAAAGTTATTGTTAAAAGGTTCAGGGAATTTAAAAGGCTCATCAGTTGGATATAAAGATATTGAATTTACGTTTGTAGAGAAAAAAGAAGAAAATATATACTTTAGTGATAGCTTAGATTATAAAAAAAGCGGAGATGTATAATCATGGCTCAATCAGAATATGAAATCAATCCCGGAAAAAGAGAGTGATGAAATGATAAAACGTGTAAATAAATTAGTGCTTGGTATTAGTCTTCTGTTTTTAGTCATTAGTATCACTGCTGGTTGTGGCATGGGTAAAGAAGCGGAAATAAAGAAAAGTTTTGAAAAAACATTGAGTATGTATCCGATTAAAAATCTAGAGGATTTATACGATAAAGAAGGATATCGTGATGATCAATTTGATAAAAATGATAAGGGAACATGGATTGTAAATTCTCAAATGGCAATTCAAAATAAAGGAGAAGCTCTAAAAATAAAAGGCATGCTTTTGAAGATAGATAGAAATACAAGAAGTGCAAAAGGATTTTACTATACTAATGAAATAAAGACGGAGAAATACGAAGTAGCTCAGGATAATCAAAAAAAATATCCAGTTAAAATGATTAATAATAAATTCATTTCTACTGAGGAAGTTAAAGAAGAAAACATAAAAAAAGAAATCGAAAACTTTAAGTTTTTTGCGCAATATAGCAATTTTAAAGATTTAATGAATTATAAAGATGGAGATATATCATATAATCCAGAGGTGCCGAGTTATTCAGCTCAATATCAATTAACTAATGATGATTATAATGTAAAACAATTACGTAAAAGATATGACATACCAACAAATAAAGCGCCGAAGCTGTTGTTGAAAGGTACAGGGAATTTAAAAGGTTCATCAGTTGGATATAAAAAAATTGAATTTACTTTTTTAGAGAATAAAAATGAAAATATTTACTTTACTGATAGTCTACATCTTAAACCGAGCGAGGATAAATAAACGTGACCAATAAAGAGTATGAAATCGAACCCGGAAAAATAACAAGTAATTTTGTAGAAACTAGCGCAACATCAAATATATGAGAATAGTCAAATTATAAGTAATTAACAACGTATGTTATTTCAAAATAGGTATTAACCTAAATAAATAACAATATTTTAAATTTAATAGATTGCTTGTATAATTTTTGATAATATTAAAGTGAAATGTGTTATAAAACGTTGAAAATATGTAATTCACAAAAGCAAATCATATAAAAAGAAGAGAGTTGTGATACGGTGAAGCGTTTAAAAAAAATAGTTTTATGTATTAGTTTTCTATTTTTAACAATTTTTATTGGGGGTTGTGGCATGGGTAAAGAAGCGGAAATTAAAAAAAGTTTTGAAAAAACGTTGAGTATGTATCCGATTAAAAATCTAGAAGATTTATACGATAAAGAAGGATATCGTGATGATCAATTTGATAAAAAAGATAAAGGCACATGGATTATTAATTCTGAAATGGCGACTCAAAATAAGGGAGAAGCTTTGAAAATTAAAGGTATGGTCTTATACATGAATAGAAATACAAAAACAACAAAAGGATATTATTATGTAAATGCAATAAAGAATGATAAAGACGGAAGACCCCAAGAGAATGAAAAAAGGTACCCAGTTAAAATGATTGATAATAAAGTTATTCCAACAAAAGAAATTAAAGATGAAAACATAAAAACAGAAATCAAAAACTTTAAGTTCTTTGTTCAATATGGCAACTTTAAAGATTTGAAAAATTATAAAGACGGAGATATTTCATATAATCCAGAAGCCCCGATTTATTCAGCGAAATATCAACTAACTAATGATGATTATAATGTAAAACAATTACGTAAAAGATATGATATACCGACGAATAAAGCTCCAAAGTTATTGTTAAAAGGGTCAGGGAACTTAAAAGGTTCATCAGTTGGATATAAAAATATAGAATTTACTTTTGTAGAGGAAAAAGGTAAAAATATATACTTTAGTGATAGCTTAGATTATAAAAAAAGTGGAGAAGTATAATTATGGCTAAAGCAGAATATGAAATTGATCCTGGAAAAATAACAAGTAATTCGGAAGAAACTAGCGCAATATCTAATATTAGTTATGAAATAGAAAATGCAAATGATAATAATTTAGATAATGAAAAAATTAGAGGGCAAATTACTAAATTAAAAAAGGGTGGGAATTTTCCTAAAAACTTAGACTACATAGATAGTTATACAGACCCCAGTACGGGGACCACGGCAACGGCATTTTTAAATAAAGATACAGGTAAAGTTACTGTTGGAATGGCTGGTACAAACTTTCACGGCGATCAACTTAAAAGAGTAGCACTTAGTTCGATGTCTCCGTTATTATTCCCACCCTCTAAGCAAGATATGAAAGATGTACGAGGCACTATGAAGGATGGTGTAGCGGATTTAGCCATTGGAGTAGGAATGGTCAATTATAAAGGAAAACATTTTGCAAATACACAGCAGTTTATTGAGAATTTACAAAAAAAGTACGAAATTGATACCGTTACTGGTCATTCTTTAGGAGGGAGAGATGCTATCTTTCTTGGGCTTCGTTATAACATCAAAAATGTTGTGGCATACAATCCTGCTCCGTTAGAAGTAAAAAGCATTCGTAATAAATTTGGTGGTCAATTGTTTAGAAATACGACATTTCCAGATGAAAAATATTTAAAAGAGTTAATGGATAATTATGATGGAGATATTACTAAGGTTATAACTCAAAAGGATGGATTAGACTATTTAGTGAAGCGTACAGATCATTTAACTTGTGGTGATGTGTTACGTATAAACAATGGTCAGGGCCATGCGATGGAGAATTTTTTAGGAGAAAAAGAACAACGTGAAATAATCGAAGAACTAATGTTAGTAAAAGGATATCGCGATGCAAATGACAAAGCATTTAAGGCTTTGAAAAAAAATACTGAGAAAAAACTCGGTAAAATAGATGAAATCAAATCGAAGTTACTGCAAACGAACGGTGGCGCCCTCTCGTCTTCTCAACAAAAATTGCTTGAAACTTTAGTGGCATTTTCGGTAGCTGAAGGACTAAGTAAAATGGTTGACCAAGAACTTCAGCAGTTGAAAAATATGTTCAATCTTATGGATGAGAAATTTGAAGCAAATTGGAAAGACGCACAAGAAGCTAGTGATATTGTAGGTAAACATCTTTCATACCCAGAAAAGGTAAGTGCATTAGATAACGGTGGTGTCAATGAAAGTAAACTTGCTACCGAACCACATAATGAAATAAAAGACAAACTAAATAAAATTACGGACTTATCTAAGAAATATAATTCGTATTTACAGCAAATCGAAAAAAGTATTAATGAAATAGTTGCTAAGGATCAACAATTGGCAGGGCAAATAGGTGATTTAATATGATGTTTGAAGAATACAAGAAAATAGATGATCTTGAAAATGCATATGAAATAGAGTTGAAACGTATTGAAAGGGAGATACAAAATCTTAGTGATTTAAAATATCACCTTAGAAGAGAAAATGAACAAAGTTATGATGCATTTTTGTATTTAAAGAATAAAATGAACTATAGTGAAGAGTCAAATGCTAAGGTGAGACGACTAGTTGAAGAATTTGATTATGAAGCAGATACTTATATTAGACAAAAAGAGTTAAAGTTAGAAGATTATAAAGAAGAAATAAGAAGAGAATATATACAGCAATCTGAAAAAATAATGGAGGCGAAGTAGCTTATGGGAATCCCTGATCCGTTATCTAATCCTATGTCTGACCCTTTACTAGGAGATAGTTGGATGGTAGGTGATTTGAAAAAAAGACAGGAAAAAAAACTAATCACAACAGTCATCGCACCTGAACATGATGAAAAGCATCGTGAAAATAAAAGTAAAATGAAAAAATCTGAAAAGCAATTGATCAATCAGTTAATTAATCATGGCCATACATTTAAGAGTGATTTTAAAAATGTAGCTAAAGGTGATTGGGTTAATAAAGCCATGCAAGACTTAGATAAATTAGGCAATGAGCTTAAAAAAATAATGAATTAGTTGAATTGTCACATACTTTTTCAAACCAACAACGAACTAAAAAATCCATATAAATATGATTAAAAGAAGTCATAACCATTCGTAAAGGATGGTTATTTTTAATAGTAAACAAAATTGCTGCTAACCTACATCTTGAACCAAGTGAGGATAAATAACCTCCTGCCTCCCACACGATTCAACACGAATTTCAAATATATTGCTGTAAAATAATGTAAAATAAACGTATTCATATTACTGAATTGAGGGATAGTATGCAACGTGATTATTTAATTCGAGTAGAAACTGAAAGCATGCCAGATTTCAAAAGGCTCAATGGTTTAATG
>NZ_JACYHC010000464.1:0-4696 GCF_017152085.1 Staphylococcus sp. EG-SA-2 | reverse complement strand
AGAACAATTTTAAAAATTAATGAAATAATTGTGTAGAAATATGAATTTCACTAAATGTTAATAACTTTGTGACGTTTTAGTTAACAGACTAATAAAAATTTGAAAATACTATATATAGTGGTATAACGTAATGAGTAGACACAATATATAGGAAGAAGGGGTAAAATGAATCAAATCGAAGAAGCATTAACGGGTTTGATTTCTAAAGATCCTGCTATTGTTAACGAAAATGCCAACAAAGATAGTGATACATTTTCAACAATGAGAGATTTAACAGCAGGTATCGTTTCTAAATCTTACGCATTAAATTATTTATTACCAAAGCACGTTGCAGATGCACATCAAAGAGGGGACATACATTTTCACGACTTAGATTATCATCCATTCCAACCGTTAACAAACTGTTGTTTAATAGATGCTAAAAATATGCTACATAATGGATTTGAAATAGGCAACGCGAATGTAACTTCACCAAAATCAATACAAACTGCATCAGCGCAGCTTGTACAAATTATAGCCAATGTTTCCAGCAGTCAATATGGTGGCTGTACGGTTGACCGCGTTGACGAATTACTTAGTACATATGCACGACATAATGAAGAACAACATAGAAATATCGCAAAGCAATTTGTCAAAGAATCTGAAATTGATCGTTATGTTGATCAACAAGTCACTAAAGACATCAATGATGCGATTGAAAGTCTAGAATATGAAATTAATACCTTATATACATCTAATGGACAGACACCTTTTGTAACATTAGGATTCGGCTTAGGTACAGATCATTTAAGTCGCAAAATTCAACAAGCTATCTTAAATACTCGTATCAAAGGCTTAGGAAAAGACCGCACGACAGCGATTTTCCCGAAACTTGTATTTTCAATTAAAAAAGGAACCAACTTTAGTCCGCAAGATCCGAACTATGACATTAAACAACTAGCATTAAAGTGTTCAACGAAACGTATGTATCCAGATATTTTAAATTATGACAAACTCGTAGAAATATTAGGTGATTTCAAAGCGCCAATGGGTTGTCGTTCATTTTTACCAAGTTGGAAAGATGCGGAAGGTCATTTTGAAAATAATGGTCGTTGTAATCTTGGTGTTGTTACACTTAATTTACCTAGAATGGCATTAGAATCTGCCGGTAATATGACGAAATTCTGGGAAATCTTTTATGAACGTATCGATGTGTTACATGATGCATTACTTTATCGTATAAATCGTTTGAAAGATGCTGTACCGAATAACGCACCAATTTTATATAAAAGTGGCGCTTTTAACTATAAATTAAAAGAAACAGATGATGTTGCTGAGTTATTTAAAAATAAACGTGCAACGATTTCAATGGGCTATATAGGGTTGTATGAAACAGCTACTGTTTTCTATGGTCCAGACTGGGAAACATCTCAAGAAGCAAAAGCATTTACGCTTGAAATTCTTAAAGAAATGAAACGTTATCAAACGAAATGGACAGAATTATATGACATTTGGTTCAGTATTTACAGTACGCCGAGTGAATCGCTAACGGATCGTTTTTGTCGTTTAGACCAAGAGAGATTTGGAGATATTAAAGACATTACAGATAAAGGATATTATCAAAACTCTTTCCATTATGATGTACGTAAAGATGTTACACCTTTTGAAAAGTTAGATTTTGAAAAAGATTATCCTTATTATGCGAGTGGTGGTTTCATTCACTATTGTGAGTATCCGAAATTGCAACACAATTTGAAAGCACTAGAAGCGGTATGGGACTACTCTTATGACAAAGTTGGTTACTTAGGTACAAATATTCCGATTGATCATTGTTATGAATGTGATTACGATGGAGATTTTGAAGCAACTGAAAAAGGATTTAAATGCCCGAACTGTGGCAATGATAATCCTAAAACAGTTGATGTCGTTAAACGAACATGTGGTTACTTAGGCAATCCAGTTCAACGTCCAGTAATTAAAGGCCGTCATAAAGAAATTTGCGCACGAGTAAAACATATGAAAGCGCCTAAAGAATGACACTTTTAGACATTAAACAAGGACAAGGTTATATTGCTAAAATAGAATCAAATAGCTTTGTTGACGGTGAAGGAGTAAGATGCAGTGTTTATGTATCAGGATGTCCATTTAATTGTGTTGGATGTTATAACAAAGCCTCACAAAAGTTCAGATATGGCGAGAAATACACTGATGAAATATTAGCAGAAATATTAGATGATTGCGATCATGATTATATATCTGGGCTAAGTCTATTAGGTGGCGAACCATTTTGTAATTTGGATATTACATTAAATCTTGTCAAAGCATTTCGAGCACGTTTTGGAAATACAAAGACAATTTGGGTATGGACTGGATTTTTATATGAATATTTAGCAAATGATTGTACAGAACGTCGAGAGTTATTATCATACATTGACGTTTTAGTAGATGGTCTATTTATACAACACTTATTCAAACCTGATTTACCATATAAAGGTTCTTTAAATCAACGCATTATAGATGTACAACAATCACTCTCGCATGCGCGTATGATTGAATATATAGTTAGTTGAATATGTATTAGAAGTCAAGGTAACATTCGTTGCCTTGGCTTCTTTTTAGGTTAGGTACATAATTGAAAGTTAATAAAAGCAATTCTTTAGAAAAATATATTGATAGAATATGACCTAACAATCATTTTGATACCAATACTAAAAGTTGCATATCCGTTTTTTAAAAAAGTTGAAAGAAAAAAGTGGTACTTTAGTGGGAAGGAAGTCTAACTTTTTGGTAGCGTTTTACAATAAATAAATATTCGTTAAAAACGTATAAATATTCTTAAATGCCGTCCTAGTAAAATTTGTTAAATTCGTTAAATCATAACTTAACACAGCTGTTTTAGCGCTATTAAAGTTTTGTTTATTACGAGAAAAATTATATAAATATTCAATAATTGCCAAGTTTCAAATTGTATGAAATTTGCATTATTATTAAATATTAGTTATTGTCAATTTTGTGAATCAATATAATTATTACATTTTGAGATAAATCGAAACAGGATTCATAAAATTAATAATTAGGGGGAGCACAATTGAAAAAAGAGAAAGTTATGGACTGGACGACCTTTATAGGGACAGTAGCTGTACTTCTTTTTGCAGTTATACCTATGATGGCTTTTCCAAAAGCAAGTGAAGATATCATCACTGGTATTAATAGTGCCATTTCTGATTCAATTGGTTCGATATATTTATTTATGGGGCTGGCGATTTTTTGCTTTGTAATGTATATCGCATTTGGTAAATATGGTAATGTCACACTTGGTAAAGCAAGTGATAAACCAGAATTTAATACATTTACATGGGCGGCAATGCTGTTTTGTGCAGGCATAGGCTCTGATATTTTATACTGGGGCGTTATTGAATGGGCTTTTTACTATCAAGTTCCACCAAATGGCGCGAAAAGTATGAGTGATGAAGCACTCCAATATGCGACGCAATATGGTATGTTCCACTGGGGACCAATTGCTTGGGCTATTTACGTTTTACCAGCATTACCAATTGGTTATTTAGTGTTTGTTAAAAAACAACCGGTGTATAAAATTAGTCAAGCTTGTCGTCCGATTTTAAAAGGTCAAACAGATAAATTTGTAGGTAAAGTTGTAGATATCTTATTTATCTTTGGATTGCTAGGTGGTGCGGCAACATCACTAGCGTTAGGTGTGCCATTAATTTCTGCAGGCATAGAAAGATTAACTGGTTTAGATGGTAAAAATATGATTTTACGTTCGGCCATTTTATTAACAATCACGGTTATATTTGCCATTAGTTCATATACAGGATTGAAAAAAGGTATTCAAAAGTTAAGTGATATCAACGTTTGGCTATCCTTTGTACTTTTAGCCTTTATATTTATTATTGGACCGACTGTTTTTATTATGGAAACGACAGTGACAGGGTTCGGAAATATGTTGAGAGATTTTTTCCATATGGCAACATGGTTAGAACCATTCGGTGGTATTAAAGGTCGAAAAGAAACGAATTTCCCACAAGACTGGACAATATTCTACTGGTCATGGTGGTTAGTATATGCGCCATTTATCGGTTTATTTATCGCTAGAATTTCAAAAGGTAGACGCCTTAAAGAAGTCGTGCTAGGAACAATTATTTATGGAACGCTTGGATGCGTATTATTCTTTGGTATTTTTGGTAACTATGCTGTGTATTTACAAATTTCTGGACAGTTTAATGTAACACAATATTTAAATACACATGGTACAGAGGCAACCATTATTGAAGTGGTGCATCATTTACCATTCCCATCATTGATGATTGTACTATTCTTAGTATCTGCTTTCTTATTCTTAGCAACAACATTTGATTCGGGTTCATATATTTTAGCGGCAGCATCTCAGAAAAAAGTGGTAGGCGAACCATTACGTGCCAATCGTTTATTCTGGGCATTTGCATTGTGCTTATTGCCATTTTCATTGATGCTAGTTGGTGGCGAACGTGCATTAGAAGTATTGAAAACTGCTTCAATACTGGCAAGTGTGCCATTAATTGTTATTTTTATTTTCATGATGATATCATTTTTAATCATTTTAGGGCGCGATAGAATTAAACTTGAAACGCGTGCTGAAAAATTAAAAGAAGTTGAACGTCGTTCATTGCGAATCGTTCAAGTATCAGAAGAAGAACAAGACGATAATTTATAATTCAAA
>NZ_JACYHC010000463.1:0-4724 GCF_017152085.1 Staphylococcus sp. EG-SA-2 | reverse complement strand
ATACAAACAAGTTACATCAATACTATTCAGGACCTAGTTATGAGTTAACAAATGTTAGTGGCCAAAGTCAAGGTTATTATGACTCTAACGTTTTGCTTTTTAACCAACAAAATCAAAAGTTCCAAGTGTTTTTATTGGGAAAAGATGAAAATAAATACAAAGAAAAAACACATGGTTTAGATGTCTTTGCGGTACCGGAATTAGTAGATTTAGATGGAAGAATATTTAGTGTTAGTGGTGTAACAAAGAAAAATGTAAAATCAATATTTGAGTCTCTAAGAACGCCGAACTTACTAGTTAAAAAAATAGACGATAAAGACGGTTTTTCGTATGATGAATTTTTCTTTATTCAAAAGGAAGAAGTATCATTGAAGGAACTTGATTTCAAAATAAGAAAACTGTTAATTAAAAAATACAAATTGTATGAAGGGGCAGCTGATAAAGGTAGAATTGTTATTAATATGAAAGATGAAAATAAGTATGAAATTGATTTAAGTGATAAATTAGGTTTCGAGCGTATGGCAGATGTCATTAATAGTGAACAAATTAAAAACATCGAAGTGAATTTGAAATAATCAATGATATATATAGAATGAAAGCTTAAGAAGCGGTTTAATAATCCCATGTTTAATGATTTTGATACGTGTTTTAATAATAAAAACATATCGAACATTGACTACGTTATTAAGCTGCTTTTTTGTACACTTTGTATCGAATAACTTAAGATCTAAAACTAATCGGAAAGAACAATGATTCCCCTAAAAAAATTTATGTTGCTATTAAAAATCAGTTAATACGAATGTTAACATACGTTTGATTTTCATTAATAATGATTCAAGTTTATTTAAATGAGCGTTAATGTCAGTCTGTTTTGATGCACCTTATAATAAAGACAGATAGTTCAAATTACGTAATAATAACAATCCAATATATCAAGATTGGAGCAAATAAATATGAAATTTACAGCATTAGCAAAAGCAACATTAGCATTAGGAATATTAACTACAGGTGTGTTTACAACAGAAAGTAAAGCTGTTCACGCGAAAGTAGAACTTGATGAGACACAACGCAAATATTATATCAATATGCTACATCAATACTATTCTGAAGAAAGTTTTGAACCAACAAATATTAGTGTTAAAAGCGAAGATTACTATGGCTCTAACGTTTTAAACTTTAAACAACGAAATAAAGCTTTTAAAGTATTTTTACTTGGTGACGATAAAAATAAATATAAAGAAAAAACACATGGCCTTGATGTCTTTGCAGTACCTGAATTAATAGATATAAAAGGTGGCATATATAGCGTTGGCGGTATAACAAAGAAAAATGTGAGATCAGTGTTTGGATTTGTAAGTAATCCAAGTCTACAAGTTAAAAAAGTTGATGCTAAACATGGCTTTTCGATAAATGAGTTGTTCTTTATTCAAAAGGAAGAAGTATCGTTGAAGGAACTGGATTTTAAAATAAGAAAAATGTTAGTCGAAAAATATAGATTGTATAAAGGCGCGTCAGATAAAGGTAGAATCGTTATTAATATGAAAGACGAAAAGAAATATGTAATTGATTTAAGTGAAAAATTAAGTTTTGATCGTATGTTTGATGTAATGGATAGTAAGCAAATTAAAAATATTGAAGTGAATTTGAATTAGTTTGAGTTAATAGCATAATAGCTTAAGAAGCGACTTAACGACAAAATGTGAATTGACATCTGTGTCCTTATATAAGGAACTGTGTTAAATACATTACTGTTGTTAAGTTGTTTTTGTAATTCAAAGAGCAGAACAGAGTAACATCATCAGTTGTAGTAAACGATAATCCAGTAAAACAACTAAATGAAATAATGAAAGTCATTTAACCTGAACATTAAAATATATTTGTTTTTCATTAAGAATAATTCAAGTATATTTAAATCGAGGTTAATTATCGTATGAAACGATGCACGTTATAATAAAAATGTATGATTCAAATTACGTAATGAAAACAATCCAATATATTAAGATTGGAGCAAATAAATATGAAATTTACAGCATTAGCAAAAGCAACATTAGCTTTAGGAATTTTAACAACAGGAACTTTAACAACAGAAGTTCATTCAGGTCATGCAAAACAAAATCAAAAGTCAGTAAATAAACATGACAAGGAGGCACTATACCGATACTACACTGGAAAGACTATGGAAATGAAAAATATTAGTGCTTTGAAACATGGTAAAAATAACTTGCGTTTTAAGTTTAGAGGTATTAAGATTCAAGTTTTACTGCCTGGAAATGATAAAAGTAAATTTCAACAGCGTAGTTATGAGGGGTTAGATGTGTTTTTTGTTCAAGAAAAAAGAGATAAGCACGATATATTTTATACTGTTGGTGGTGTAATACAGAATAATAAAACATCTGGAGTTGTCAGTGCACCAATATTAAATATTTCAAAAGAAAAGGGTGAAGATGCTTTTGTGAAAGGTTACCCTTATTACATTAAAAAAGAAAAAATAACACTAAAAGAGCTGGATTATAAGTTGAGAAAGCATCTAATTGAAAAATACGGACTTTATAAAACAATCTCAAAAGATGGTAGGGTCAAAATTAGCTTGAAAGATGGCAGTTTTTATAACCTTGATTTAAGATCTAAATTAAAATTTAAATATATGGGGGAAGTCATAGAAAGCAAACAAATTAAAGATATTGAAGTTAACTTAAAGTAAATAATTACGAATAATAAAAAGTAATTGAAGCGGCTTAACGGTGAAATGTAAATTGGTGCGCATAGCTTATACAAAAAGGATGCATCAATCGATATCGTCGTTAAGCCGTTTTTGTTTGTGTGTCATGAATCCTATCCCAATCTCCATGAATATAAAAATTCCACCACCAACATCAAAATTCTCCACATCGCAACATAACCAAATGTTATAATAAATCTATTACACAAAGAGATAAATTACTTATGCAAAGGCGGAGGAATCACATGTCTATTACTGAAAAACAACGTCAGCAACAAGCTGAATTACATAAAAAATTATGGTCGATTGCGAATGATTTAAGAGGGAACATGGATGCGAGTGAATTCCGTAATTACATTTTAGGCTTGATTTTCTATCGCTTCTTATCTGAAAAAGCCGAACAAGAATATGCAGATGCCTTGTCAGGTGAAGACATCACGTATCAAGAAGCATGGGCAGATGAAGAATATCGTGAAGACTTAAAAGCAGAATTAATTGATCAAGTCGGTTACTTCATTGAGCCACAAGATTTATTCAGTGCGATGATTCGTGAAATTGAAACGCAAGATTTCGATATAGAACATCTAGCGACGGCGATTCGCAAAGTTGAAACATCTACATTAGGTGAAGAAAGTGAAAATGACTTTATCGGGCTGTTCAGCGATATGGATTTGAGTTCAACGCGACTAGGTAACAATGTCAAAGAACGTACTGCTTTAATCTCTAAAGTCATGGTTAATCTTGACGACTTACCATTCGTTCACAGTGACATGGAAATTGATATGTTAGGTGATGCATATGAATTCCTAATCGGGCGCTTTGCGGCGACAGCGGGTAAAAAAGCAGGCGAGTTCTATACACCACAACAAGTATCTAAGATACTGGCGAAGATTGTCACAGACGGTAAAGATAAATTACGTCACGTGTACGACCCAACATGTGGTTCCGGTTCATTGTTGTTACGTGTTGGTAAAGAAACGCAAGTGTATCGTTATTTCGGACAAGAACGTAACAATACTACATACAACTTAGCACGCATGAATATGTTATTACATGATGTGCGTTATGAGAACTTCGAGATCCGTAATGATGACACATTGGAAAATCCAGCCTTTTTAGGCAATACATTTGATGCGGTTATTGCGAACCCACCATACAGTGCGAAATGGACAGCAGATTCAAAATTTGAAAATGATGAACGATTCAGTGGTTACGGCAAGCTTGCGCCAAAATCCAAAGCAGACTTTGCCTTTATTCAACACATGGTACATTACCTAGACGATGAAGGTACCATGGCAGTCGTACTCCCACATGGTGTATTATTCCGTGGTGCCGCAGAAGGTGTGATTCGTCGCTATTTAATAGAAGAAAAGAACTACTTAGAAGCCGTGATTGGGTTACCAGCCAATATTTTCTATGGGACAAGTATTCCAACATGTATTTTAGTATTTAAAAAATGTCGCCAACAAGACGACAACGTACTATTTATCGATGCATCCAATGATTTTGAAAAAGGAAAAAATCAAAACCATTTAAGCGATGCCCAAGTCGAACGTATTATAGACACATATAAGCGTAAAGCAACGATTGATAAATATAGCTACAGCGCGACATTACAAGAGATCGCCGATAACGATTACAACTTAAACATACCGCGATATGTTGATACATTCGAAGAAGAAGCACCAATTGATTTAGATCAAGTCCAACAAGATTTGAAAAATATCGACAAAGAAATCGCAGAAATTGAACAAGAAATCAATGCATACCTGAAAGAACTTGGGGTGTTGAAAGATGAGTAATACACAAACGAAAAATGTGCCAGAGTTGAGATTCCCAGGATTTGAGGGCGAATGGGAAGAGAAGAAGTTAGGGAATCTTACTACCAAAATAGGTAGTGGAAAGACTCCCAAAGGTGGAAGTGAAAACTATACAAACAAAGGCATACCATTTTTAAGGAGTCAAAATATTAGAAATGGTAAATTAAATCTTAATGACTTAGTTT
>NZ_JACYHC010000462.1:0-4732 GCF_017152085.1 Staphylococcus sp. EG-SA-2 | reverse complement strand
AGTGGTTTTTGTATATACAATGATATTGCAATTACCGCACAATACTTAGCTAAAGAATACAATCAACGCGTTTTAATCATAGATACCGATGCACATCATGGAGATGGTACACAATGGAGTTTCTATGCCGATAACCATGTTACTACTTATTCTATCCATGAAACCGGAAAGTTTCTTTTCCCAGGCTCTGGTCACTATACTGAACGCGGTGAAGATATCGGCTATGGACACACTGTAAATGTCCCACTTGAACCGTATACAGAAGATGCATCATTTTTGGAGTGTTTTAAATTAACAGTTGAGCCTGTCGTAAAGAGTTTTAAACCTGATATTATTCTAAGCGTAAATGGTGTCGATATACATTATCGTGATCCACTAACTCATCTAAATTGTACGTTACATTCATTATATGAAATTCCATATTTTGTAAAATATTTAGCTGATTCTTATACGAATGGAAAGGTAATTATGTTTGGTGGCGGAGGCTACAATATTTGGAGAGTCGTACCACGTGCATGGAGTCATGTATTCTTAAGTTTAATTGATCAACCAATTCAAAGTGGTTATTTACCGTTAGAATGGATTAATAAATGGAAACATTATTCATCTGAATTATTACCTAAAAGATGGGAAGATCGTTTAAATGATTATACCTATGTCCCCCGCACAAAAGAAATTAGTGAAAAAAATAAAAAATTAGCTTTACATATAGCGAGTTGGTACGAATCTACTCGTCAATAAGTAACCTAATCTGCAACGATTTTAAAAGATAAATAAAAGGCATTCTTCCAACACCCATATAATTTGGGTCGTTAGATGAATGCCTAATTTTGTGAATTTATTTTGTAGTTCCTCGGTATTCAATTCTGTGAGGTAAAACTACATTTGGTTCTTCTATCTTTTCATCGTTCATATATTTTGTTAATAAGCGCATCCCTACTGCACCGATATCATATAATGGTTGAATAACACTAGAAAGTTGTGGTCTAACCATCTCAACTAATCGTGTATTATTGAAACTAATAATTTGTAATTCCTCTGGAACTTTAATACCAGCATCCATTGCACTATGCATAATACCAATTGCTTCTTCGTCGCTGATACATAAAATGGCATCTGGCAAATTGCCTTTCATTTTAGCAAAAGCTTTTACGCCTTCTTTATAACTTTCAGCACCAGAACAATTCAATGTATCACCTAATTGAAGGCCATTTTTATTTAACACTTCAGTTAAACCTTCTAAAACATCTTCTTGAGCTTTTTTAGAATGTTCTCCACCTACTAAAGCAAATGATTTAGCGCCTTTTTCAATTAATTCTCCCGTAATTTCTTTCGCAGCTTCAGTAAAATCAATATTAACTGATGCTATATGTGCATCCTTACCATTTGTTCCTGATACTACTACAGGTACAGATGATTGATTTATCAATTCTTTCATTTCTTCAGTAATTGTACCACCAAGGAAAATAATACCATCAACCTGTTTACTTAATAAGTTATTAAAAATTTCTTTTTCCTTTTCAGGATCGTTATCTGAATTTGAAATAATTGAGTGATATTTATACATTGTTGCAATATCTTCAAGTCCACGAGCAAGTTGTGAATAATAGATATTAGATATATCTGGAATGATCACACCTACTGTTGTTGTCTTTTTACTAGCTAAACCTCTAGCAACAGCATTTGGACGATAATTCAAACGCTTAATGACTTCGTTAACTTTATTTTTAGTTTCTGCTTTAACATTTTGGTTCCCATTAACAACACGCGACACTGTGGCCATAGAGACACGCGCTTCTCTTGCTACATCATATATAGTAACTGTCATAATTTCCTCCTTGTAAACGTTTTATTCATTATAATAACATGTTTTCATTTCATTTTCATAGTTTACCATATTTTAATTTACAGTAACATATTTTTGTTTGGAAAAATTTAGCGAAAAGCTTGAAATAAAAACAAACGCTAAATGATAACGAACGATATATTTTAATTTTATATAAACTTTTTTCATTTTTAATTGTAATGTTTTGAGAAAGCCTTTTCAAACATCAATTGCATTTGTTGAAAAATGTTCACATTTCAGCAACAAATGTGTGAATCTATTATATTTTACAGATAATTCATAGTTATAATTTTAATTACTGCTATCAGTCATAATCTTTAATAATTGTGAAATTGAACAAGTGTCGAAGTATTATAACAATCGTTAAGTGCAGTATACCTTTATTTCTATACAAAAAATAATAGCCACTCTAAAAGTAATATACTCTTAGAATGGCTGTAAGTTTAAAATTGTCGATTCAAAGATAATATTCTACTTCAACATGACATATTAGTTAAGTAGTCTATAGTTTCCTTGGAATATTATTTTAACTTTTTAGCGTTATATAAATCAGCTAAAGGCTTTAATTCATCATAAAATGCTTGGAATTCATCTAAATCCATTTGTTGACCCGCATCACTAAGTGCAACAGATGGATCTGGATGCACCTCAGCCATAACTCCATCAGCACCAACTGCTAATGCTGCTTTCGCAGTTGGTAACATGATATCTTTACGACCTGTACTATGCGTTACATCTACCATGACTGGTAAGTGTGTACCTTGTTTTAAAATTGGTACTGCTGAAATATCTAAAGTGTTACGTGTCGCCTTTTCATAAGTTCGGATTCCACGTTCACATAAAATAATGTTTTGATTACCTTGTGAAGCAATGTATTCAGCTGCATAAACAAACTCTTCGATTGTAGCAGATAAACCACGTTTTAATAGAATAGGCTTTTTCGTACGGCCAGCTTCTTTTAATAACTCGAAGTTTTGCATATTACGTGCACCAATTTGGAATACGTCTAAATACTCATCAGCCACTTCAAAATCATTTGGATTTACGATTTCGCTGACAACATTTAAATCATATTTATCTTTAATCTGTTTAAGTATTTTAAGTCCTTCAACACCTAGGCCTTGGAAATCATATGGTGATGTACGTGGTTTAAATGCACCGCCACGAATAAATTTTTCACCTTTAGCATGTAAGTTTTTAGCAACAGCTTCAACTTGTTCAAATGATTCAACTGAACATGGCCCAAATACAAATGATTTATTGCCGTCTCCAATAATGCCCCCATTATCAAATGTTACAATCGTATCTTCAGGTTTCAACTTACGTGATACGTATAAGTGTTTTTCATTTTCAGATTTTTGTAAATCTGTAGAGGCTTTAAAAATTTCTTTAAATAATTGCTTAATTGTATTATCGTTAAATGGTCCTTTGTTGCTATCAATTAAGTCGTTAAGCATTTCTTTTTCGCGTTGTGGATCATAGATACGTGTACCTTGTTTTAATTTTTCCTCCCCAATTTTTTGTGCTAGTTCACCACGTTTAGATAATAAATCTAAAATTTGATGATTCAGTGAGACAATCTCACTTCTGTATGATTCTAATTTATTACTCATCCTTACTCACCTCTACGAATTATTTCAAGTATATTCCACTTTAAAGCAATAAAATATAATGTTAAAAAATATTCTAACAATATCATATGTATAGTTCAACCCTAAATTGACAGAAAATAATCAATTTTCTAATTATATGATTCGAGACTGACATTTCGATTTTCTCAGTCATTATTGGAAAGTTATATTCTATATTGATATTTATTAGCAAATGTTAATCAATTAAATAAGTGTCATTATTATAGCTTATTTTGAGTCAACATTACTGCTTTTAAGAAAAATTTTCGTTTCTATCTTCTATTATAAATCTAAAATTCTCATACATTCAACCTAACGCTTAATAAAAATTAACAACCTTTGTCTTTGTATATTAATATAAATCTATAGTGAACATCACTCACCAACACATTCAGCTATATTTAAATTAGTGAACGTCATTGTACCTTCTAAGATTCATTGTTTATTTGATTATCGAATATTTTTCCATCTTCAGCTTAAAATGTGCAATATAACTATTGTTATCTAACGATGTTTCAAACAGCATAAATACATGAAATGATCGCGTTGCCTTTCAAAATAAACTGATGATATCAAAAAAGGTAAGCACCTGAATGCCTACCTTTTATTTTGAAATTCAATTTTTAAAAATATAATACATAGCTTACTGCTATGATTGATTATTCAACGATTTTAGTAATCTTAGTCATTGAATGTACGTTTCTCTATTTTACTATTAGCTTTTTCAACTTTAGCATTTGGCGTTTTTGATGCATTGGATGATTTAGCATTTGTTGTTTTTGAATTCTTATTACTAGTTTGATTATTCTTTTGAGTTAACTTACTTGAACTACTTTGTTTCTTTGCACCTTGTGATGATTTCTTATTATGTTGCTTTTTCTGACCTGAAGTTTTATTTGTAGATGCTTTTGATGCATTTCGTTTATTTGAAGGTGTTGTTTTTTTAGATTGTTTACCTGATTTCTTGTCAACAGCTGTATTATTAGTTGTTTTTTCATCAGCTTTACGTGTAATAACACCATTTTCAAATTTAGCTTCTTTTTGTTTAACAGTGTCTTTATTATCTATATTAACCGTCTCTGACTCTGATACATCATTCTTTTTAGTAACTAATTGAGGAATTTCTTTCAAGTCATTTTTAGCAACTGGTTTTTCTGCAAATAACGCTTCAGTTAATTGACTCTCTTTTGAACCTGGTGTTAATTTAGCTTGCTTCTGTTTTGCAGCGTTTGCTAATCTTTCAGCTTGTGACTCT
>NZ_JACYHC010000461.1:0-4749 GCF_017152085.1 Staphylococcus sp. EG-SA-2 | reverse complement strand
GATACATCACCCAGGACATTTTTAAAATCAAGCATTGCTACAAACTCATTTGTAATTAATTTAGTCGCCATTAAAGAGCCAGCTGGAACAGCTTCGCTCCATGGAATCCCCATTAAGAATGCGATTGGTGCAAACACATAGCCAATAAGCTGTTTAAAGTTCAAACCAACACTACCAAACATGATATTAATTGCTTCCATTAATGAAATAAATGCTAACAACATTACGGCTACTACAACAGCGATTTTAAACCCATCCATCGCACTATCACCAATCATTTGGAAAAAGGCAACTTTCTTAGGTTTTCCTGTTTTTCCATTCACTGATTTCGTTTCCGTTGATTTAGTTAAGTTATCAATTTCAACATCACTATCATCAGATTTATAGGGATTGATTACACTGGCGATGATAAGCGCACTAAAAATATTTAACATTACAGCTGTAACTACGAACTTGGGCTCAATCATCTGCATATATGAACCCAACATTGCCATACTAACAGCACTCATACCAGACGTCGCAATTGTATATAATTTCGCTCTAGATAATCTTGGAATAATATCTTTTATTGTTAAATATACTTCTGGTTGTCCAAACATTGCTGTTGAAATAGCAAAGTAACTTTCTAAGCGCCCCATTCTCGTTATTTTATTAATAGCGATACCTACATATTTGATAATAAATGGTAATACCTTAATATAATTAAAAATGCCTATTAATACAGAAATGAACACTAATGGCAGTAACACATTTAAAAAGAACGTAAAGCCATTTTTATTTTGTATATCTCCAAAAACAAAGTTTATACCTGCTTTACTAACATTTATTAACCCTTCAAAAAATGAGCCTAATGCAGTTAAGATTGTTAAACCAATCGTTGTGTTCATCATAAATAACACAATCAACACTTGAATAAATATCATTATTAACGTCTTTTTGAAGTCTATGTTTTTACGATCAAAACTGAATAAAAACGCAACAAATAGTGCAAATGCTATCCCTGTGATAGCGAATAAAATATTCATGTATCATCACCTACAATAATTTATTAACAGCGACAGCAATTTTAGCACCCAACGCCGCATTGTTTTCAACAAGTTTTATATTTGCTGCTAAACTTTTACCATTCGTTTTTTCTACAATTTTCCCTAACAAGAACGGTGTGGCGTCCTTACCTTTAATACCTTGATTTTCCGCTTCAACAACAGCTTCATTTATGATTGCCTCAATATATGCTTTTGATAAGGCATGCTCATATGGAATTGGATTAGCAACAACAATGCCACCTTCAAGATTTAACTGCTGTTTTGTTAAATGAATGTCAGCAAGTCGTTCTGGCGTTTCAACCGAACTTGTTAACTTAACACCGCTTTCGCGAGTGAAGAATGCTGGCAATTCATTCGTTTGATATCCAATAACTGGAACGCCTTTTGTTTCTAAATACTCCATCGTCTTAGGTAAGTCTAAAATTGATTTGGCACCTGCACAGATAACAGTGACATTTGTTTTAGACAGTTCTTCTAAGTCTGCTGAAATGTCCATCGTATGTTCTGCACCTTTATGGACGCCCCCAATACCTCCTGTAACAAAAAATTGAATACCAGCCATTGCAGCACATATCATCGTCGTCGCTACAGTAGTAGCACCAACACACTTCATCGCAACAACTTCTGCTAAATCCCTTCTAGATACTTTAGCAACGTCTTTACTAGTTGCCAGTATTTCTAAATCTTCGCTTTCTAAACCAATTTTAATTTTGCCATCTATAATGGCTATGGTTGCTGGAATGGCACCATTATTCCTGATAATTTGCTCTACTGTTGTTGCCATTTCAACATTTTGTGGGTACGGCATACCATGCGAAATAATTGTTGATTCTAATGCTACAATCGGTTGATTGTTCTCCCGTGCTTGCTGAACTTCTCGAGAATACTCAATATACTTTTGTAAATTTGCCATTTTTATAATCCTCCATATCGTGATAAAGTTGCTGTTGATCTAGGTTTTGCCTAACTGTATATTTCGTTTCTATCGTTTTCTTTGCGTTAACCATACCAGCAATTAATATATCTTCAGTAGACATCCCATTTAACCAGCTATATACTACTGCAGCACAGAATGAATCGCCTGCACCTGTAACATCTTTCACACTATTTGATGGCATAACTGACTTGATGATTTCTTCCTCACCACTTCGATAAATGAGTTCTTTCACGCCATTTGTCACAATAACATTTTTAACACCTAAATCATTCCAGCGTTTAGCAGCTATTTTTAAATCATCAGTAGATTCTATTTTTAAATTTAAGTATGTTTCTGTTTCATCTTTATTCGTGATAATCCAATCAATAGCATGTAATGAATCAGGCATATTTTTCATTTTTGGAGAAGAAACCGTGGTGATAACTAATTTGATTTGATGTTTCGTGGTATAGGCACATAAGAAGTTTAATGCCTCTTTGCCTAAATTCAAATCGACAATAATGCACTTAGCCTTTTTCAATAAGTGTGAACGCTTAATTAAAAATTCAGGCGTAATGTAGTCAAACACTTCCATATCTGCTAAGCCATATGTCATGTCGCCTTCTTTACTAATTAAAGCTGTATATGAACCTGTACTCGCATTTTCAAATTGTTGAACATGATCCAAATTCATAAATGGTGTGGACAATCGTTTAATCATTTCCCATTCACTATCTTGTCCACTAGCAGATAAAAAAGCGACCGTTTCGCCAAGCCTACCTAAGTTCTCAGCAATATTTCTTGCTACGCCACCAATAGAGCGTGTTGACGTTACAGGATTTGATGTTTCTGCAACTAAATCTTTATGCACATAAAACTTACGATCTACATTCGCTGCGCCAATACAAACAATAGGATAATCTTCATTTAAAACATATGCCTTTCCCATAACATATTCCTTTTGTATTAATCCTGAAATAATGTTTGCTACGCTGGGTCTAGATAATCCAATTGCCTCAGCAAGTTCACGTTGTGAAATAAACGGATTATCTTTAATTCTTTTTAAAATTTCTTTCTCAGAATCGCTCATAACATCCCTCCTCATATTGACTTAAAATACTTGAATCAGTGAATTCACAAAAATATCGTAGCATGCTGTTATTTCTGTTGTAAACGCTTACATTTACCGTTATATCAATGATATTTGTTTATAAAATACGCATAATTTCGTAAAAAGTAAGTTCATTCCATCGTGTAAAAGGTACTTGAGAAAATGATAAATGTTTATACAGTATGATATTTGTCGACAATAAATTATGACATTTTTATGTCTTATATTTTTCTATAAAAAAACGTGACTCATTATCGACTGTTACATCGACTGAATCACGTTACTATGTTTTATTTGTTTTTACTATTCAATATGATGATGCTATGCGTCTACTGCACCTCGATTAATCATGTCTTGCTTAGTAACAATTGGATATTTTTTAAATACAATTGAACCAAGATAACCTGCAAGCGCACCTACAATCGCCATTACTACACCATAAATCACAATTGTCGTCGGATGATTAAATCCAAACATAACTAAAAATCCTGCAATCGGTGTAGCTGTACCTGTCGCATCGTTAATTAAACCTGACATAGCAATAATTAAACCAGCAATCGCACCACCAAAGAAATTTGTAATATAGATTGGAATTGGATTGGCTGATACAATATCTGCTTGTGATAAAGGTTCAATACTTACTGCAATCGTAGACTTACGATCACCTAATTTTAAGCGATGGAATAGCGTCCCATTCATAAATGCCGAACTAAATGCTGCCATGGCACCAATAGCCATAGGTACACCCGTTAAACCTAATAATGCTGTCAATGCCATTGAACTCAATGGCGCTGTGCCGACAACCGTGATAATACCACCTAAAATGATACCCATGATAATTGGATTCGTATTCGTACTACTTTGGATAATATCACCAATTCGAATCAATGTACTATTCACTACTGGCGTTAATAATACTGCAATAAGACGAGCTAATGGCGCTAAGATGACAATCGATCCAATTAAGTCGACACCATCCGGCACATATTTCTCTGTATATTTCATCACATATCCAATCATATAACCCGCAAAGAAACCTGGTAATAAATCCATACCACCGCACGCGGCTGCTATAACTAATGCATATACTGGTGATACACCGATAGCTAATGCTGTTAATCCAGCGGCAGCGACACCACCTAGACCTCCCGCAGCGTCTCCTAGCTCTTCTAAAAATTTAATACCGAATACTTCGCCACCAACATATTTATTAAATGCTTCCACTAAAAATGTTGCGATTGCTGCATTAGCTAATGCTCCCATGGCACGCATACCATTAGGTGCTTTATATGTAAATAATGTAAAAATCACTAAGACCAAAAATAAAAATAAAGTACCTATCATTAAATCCATAACCATTGACCCCCATTACGATAATTTTATATTCAATCCCCATATTTAAATATTGAATACTTAGAGGCCATTTTACTACAAAAAATATTATATTTCACGGAATATTTCTAATTTTCGATAATAATTATTATTAATTGAATGTGAAAGTTTATTCAAATAATACATAAACATAAAAATACCGGCACATGATGTACCGGCTTAATAAAACTATTCTACTGTTTCATTTTCAAGATTAAGGACGCCATCTTTCATATGATATGAACGATCACAATATGCTTTAAGTCGTTCATCATGTGTAACAATAATACATGCTTTCTTTCTTT
>NZ_JACYHC010000460.1:0-4752 GCF_017152085.1 Staphylococcus sp. EG-SA-2 | reverse complement strand
CGACTTGCATGTATTAGGCACGCCGCCAGCGTTCATCCTGAGCCAGGATCAAACTCTCCATAAAAATTATGATGTTTGATTAGCTCATAAATACTAAATAATGTTTGTAACTTATAGTTACGTTTTTTGGAATTAACGTTGACATATTGTCATTCAGTTTTCAATGTTCATTAATGTTCAATCTCTTTTATTCTACTTCATTTGTTTCTTGAAGTCAATAACTTTTTGAACGATTACTTTATTTATTCTATATTGTTTTTATAGTTATTTCAATGGTAAGTTTTACACTTTTGAAATTCTTCTTTAAAAACAACTGCGTCGTTTTTGACGACTTTATCATATTATCAACTTTGGAATTTAAAGTCAATAACTTTTTTAAAACTTTTTGTGTTCACAACCCGCTTCTTTTTCAACGCGTTTATTGCTTAACACAAGAACTTATTTTACCAGCATTCCAAAACAAATCAACATAAAAACGTACAAAATAAAAGTAATTTTGTACGTTTAGCATATATTATACCTATTTATTTGTAGCAGCTATAACTTTTTGTGCAATCGAGCTATAAATTTTACCTAGACGATCATCTGATTGATATATTGACGGTGCAAAATCTTTTGGATTCCAAGATGGTTGCTCTAAAGGTAATTCCCCAAGTAATTGAGTATTAAGTTCATCAGCTAACTTAGTACCGCCACCTTTGCCAAAGACATATTCTTTATTACCCGTCTCTTTACTTTCAAAATAACTCATGTTTTCAATTACGCCAAGAATAGAATGATCCGTATGTTTTGCCATCGCACCTGCGCGAGCTGCAACAAATGCTGCTGTAGGATGAGGTGTCGTTACAATAATTTCCTTACTTGAAGGTAACATCGTATGAACATCTAAAGCTACATCTCCTGTTCCAGGTGGAAGATCGAGTATTAAATATTCAATGTCTCCCCATTTAACTTCTGTAAAGAAATTCGTCAACATTTTACCTAACATTGGCCCTCTCCATATAACTGGCGCATTTTCTTCCACAAAAAAGGCCATTGATATAACTTTAACGCCATGACGTTCAACTGGAATTACTTCCTTCCCTTTAATTCCAGGCTTTTCATCAATACCCATCATATCTGGTACACTAAATCCATATATATCGGCATCTACTAATCCGACTTTTTTCCCTTCACGAGCTAAGGCAACGGCTAAATTTACTGCAACAGTAGATTTACCGACACCACCTTTACCGGAGGCTATTGCAATAAATTCGACTGGATTATTTTGAGATAATAGGCCTTCTATCGTTTTAGGTTTATTTTCTTCTTTTGGTTTAAATTGATTTACTTTTTCTTCCGGCAATGTTTCAAATCGTATACCGACCGTTTTCGCACCGTTTTCTTTTAATGCATTAACAACAGCCATCTGTAAATCTAATTGCGGTGCACCACCTAATTGTGCCATTGCTAATTTAACACTCACATGTTCTTTTTCTTCCTTAATAGAAACTTCAACAATACCTTCTGTTTCTTTTAAAGGCACATCTATAATAGGATCTTTAATTTCTCCTACCAATTCTTTCACTTGATCTACCGTTAACAAAGCAAATCCCCCTTAATCATTTTAAGACATCTACATCATAGCAAATAACAATTTTTGCTTAGTCTATCACTAAAAGTATAAAACTTTTTATTAAATAAAAAAAGCAGTTAGCCTATTATTTTAAATAGACCAACTACTATAATTATTTTAAAATTTCCTTCTATTACTTTCTATTTCTTTAGGTTCTCTTATAAAAAGTGCTATCACATAAGCTGCCATAACAAGCACAGCTACAAAAGCAAATGAGATATCCACCCCTATAGCAATGGATTGCTGTTTAATTTCAGTTGCAGTTAAATGCGATGGCGATGTAGATAAAAATATTTTTGCACCAAAACTCATTAATGTAACCATTAAAGCTGTGCCTAGTGAACCAGCCATTACACGACCAAAGTTCATAATAGCCGTGCCATGTGAGATTTCTTCATTTCTCAAAGAATTAATTCCTGTAGTATTTATCGGCATCATGAGTAAAGAAACTGAAAACATTCTAATTGCATATACGACTATTAAATACGTATAAGATGTGTCTGTATGCAAGAAACACAACATAATTGTAGTAATTGTTAAAATTGTAAAACCAGTATAAATCAATGGTCTAGGACCATACTTATCATAAAATTTACCTGTAAAAACTGACATAATACCATTTATTATTGCACCAGGCATGATAACAAGTCCTGATAACAAGGCAGATAAAGATAAACTGTTTTGAACATATAGCGGTATAAGCAGCGCAGGTCCAACCATTGACATCATTATAATCATTGAACTAATCGTACATAATGCAAATGTTCTATTTTTAAAAACCCTTAAATTTAAAAGTGCATTAGTAATATTAAATTGTCTACGTATAAATAAATAGATAATAACCATACTTATTATCAACGCACCTATTACTATTGGACTTGTAAATCCTAAATCTCCTGCACTACTAAATGCGTATAGCATTAACCCGAATCCAATAGTTGAATACATTACTGAGCGCTTATCTAATTTCGTATATTTCACTTCATTGTAACTTGAGATTGAAACTAAGCCGAAAACAAAGGCAACTAAAGCAATTCCTACAATTATAATAAATGGTACTCGCCAACTCGCTTGATCAATAATTAATCCTGTAACTGTAGGGCCTATTGCTGGTGCAAATTGAATTACTAAACCTGCTAGTCCCATTGCAAAACCTCGATGTTCTTTACTGAACAATGTAAATAACGTAAATTGCATTAAGGGCATAAGTACGCCTGCACCCATCGCTTGAATTACACGTGCTAACATTAAAACTCCAAAATTCGGAGCTAAGGCTGCAACAATAGAACCTAATAAAAATGTCCCCATCGCCGCTAAGTATAAAGGTCTAGTTTTAATTCTATCCATTAGATATGCCGTCAGAGGTATCATGACGCCATTAACAAGCATAAACCCAGTAACTAGCCATTGCGATGTACTTTCATTAATATTTAATTCTCTCATTATACTAGGTAACGCTGTATTTAATAATGTTTGATTTAAAATAGCTACAAACGCACTAATCAACATAACAGCAACTATGAAGTTTCGTCTCCGGGTTGTTAATTCAACTTTAGCCATCATAATTCCTCCTTTTTAAAACAGATATACACTTGTCCCTTTAATACATATAGCCATTAACATAATGGGAGTAGTACTCAAATGATAAAGAAGCACTACATAATAAATCATTATTGGTTCTTACACATTAGGCACAGCTAATGTGTACTTAAAAAACTAACAATATAACATTGTAGGGCCTAATAATTTATTTTATTTCTCAGACTCATACAATGGTTATTTAACTTATTTACCACAAATTGAGCACTAAGACTCACTATTATCGATTCTTCTATTGAACAAAAAGAAGTTGGAACACATATGTGCCCTCAACTTCAGATATCTATTTTCTATTATTTAAATTTTTACTTTCAGGGTAAAATTGAAGCTTACAAACATATAAGAACCCTATAATAACCATGATGACCCAAAAATCGATATTGATATAAACATAATTTAAATGAATGATGAAATAAAATAACGTTGTTGCAACTGTGTAAGAAATCAAATGAAAAGTCGCGCCTCTAAAATATGCATTTTCAGGCAACATTTTTCTAAAATAATCCATTAAATGCTCGACTGCAAATATGATGAAGTACCCAAAGATTATATAACTGCCATAATATAATAGGTTATCGTACATACTTCTATTATATGTAAAGTCACCCAACCTAAAATAAATAAGTATTCTACTTAATCCATATAAACCAAACCCTAGAAATGTTAAAAAAATCGCACCAGAAAGTACAAAAATAAAGAGAACAATCATTGTAGTTAACAAGTTATAAAACTTATGTTTAAGATAATTCACAATCATTGGCCTCCTTATTAATAAAATATTGAACGATTTATCTAGTATCTAGGAAATTTATTATTTCTTACTTTAATTACACTACATCAATTTTAATCATAATTCTATTCTTTTGATTGAGATGACTGTTCTTTAAAAAATACGACCCATAAAACAATAAGCCCAATGCTAATTACAGCAACAGCACTTAACACATTGTGTAAGTTTGGACCAAAGATTCCTGATTGTATCGCATAAAGATATCCCATTATTGTTGAACCTATTGATGCCCCAAGATTTTTAGTTAATCCATAAAATGACATCATTTTCTTCATTTGTAATGGGCTAGTTTCCTCTTGGACAATTACACTATCTTTCGTATAAATATATCCAAAACTTAATCCTGCCAAAATTAACACAAATGCTATAAGTACCGGCAATTTAATACCAAATGAAATGATAATACTACTTACTAGTAACAATGTAAATGATAGTAAGTAAATAACTTTCCTTGATAGTTTTGCTTCAATTCGATGTAAATTAAAATTCAATGTAATCCAAGCTACAGATAAAGGAAAAATAACCAATCCACTTTGCAATGGAGATAATCCTAGTTGTTCTTGAAGGTAGACTGGAATATATAAATTGAATCCCATTAAACAAATAGCTGTTAGAAGGTCCGTTATAAAAACTAAAGTAATCGAACGATTAAATTCAACCACAGGTAAAAATGGTGAAGAAACATGTTTTTCTACTTTAAATAAACACATTGCCACAACGATAGCTAAGATAAAACTCAAGAAATTTA
>NZ_JACYHC010000459.1:0-4782 GCF_017152085.1 Staphylococcus sp. EG-SA-2 | reverse complement strand
TGACCATTTTTCATCACAACAACACGGTCTGCAATCTTGTTAATAACCGTTAAATCATGTGAAATGAAAATCATCGCACAGTCAAAGTGTTTTTTAATATCTATAAATGCTTCCAGTACATCATATTGTGTAATTGTATCTAAAGCCGTTGTCGGCTCATCAGCAATGATTAACTTTGGTTTCAAAGCTAACGCTAAAGCAATCATCAATCGCTGTAACATTCCTCCTGATAACATGTAAGGGTATGATTTTAATATACGTTTAGAATCTTTCAAACTTAAATAATCCATATATTCAATCAATGTCTTTTCAATTTCTTGTGTAGACATTGACGTATGTACTTTCATAGTCTCAAACATTTGTTTACCGACAGTAGTTGATGGGTCAAAGGCACGACTACCTTGTTGCATGACCATCGCAATATCTTTACCACGGTACTTTTTCCGTTGCGATTCAGATAATGACAACATTGATGTACCATCAAAGATAATTTCACCTGTCACCCCGAGTCGTTCGGGATTCAAACCAATAATCGATTTGCATGTAATTGATTTACCGCTACCACTTTCTCCAATAACGCCTAAAGTTTCACCCTTAGTTAATGTAAAATTCACATCACTCACGAGTGGTTGATCTGTCCAGGTATCTGTAATCGTCAAATGCTTAACTGTTAACAATGTCATGATTGCACCACTCCTTTTTTCACAGAACGAAGTTTATCTTTAGAAGAGATGCGGGGATCAATAGCAATTTGTAAAGCATCGGATAAGAAGTTAAATGCCATCACTATAATCACTATGGCAATACCTGGCGCAAACATCATTTCAGGATGTGTAAACATCACTTTTCTAGCTTCGTTAAGCATCATGCCCCACTCTGCAGTAGGCGCTTTGACACCTAATCCTAAAAATGAAAAGCCAGATATTTGCAAGATCATTGAACACATCGAACTACTAGAGATGATAGCAATATCTGCTAATGTTAACGGCATAATATGTTTGTGAATAATTTTCATATCATTCATACCGATTGTTTTAGCAAATCTGACATGGTCAGAAGCAGTGTACTGCATAACACTTGTACGTATAACACGACAGAACCATGCCCAACGCGTCAAAATAAATGCCATGATAATATTTTCGGCACCCATTCCAAACAATGCAATTAATGCTAACGTTACAACATAACTTGGGAATGCCAACATAACATCACACGCACGCATGATTAAGGCGTCAACAAACCCTTGGAAATATCCTGATAAGAATCCTAAAATAGATCCAATAAGTACAGAAACAAATAGCGCAACAAAGACATATAACAAACTTGGTCTAATCGCATAAATTAACCTAGTTAAAATATCTCTACCTAAATGGTCAGTACCTAGTAGATGTTGAAAACTGATGCCAGCAAATTTGTTTGCTGTATCGATATGGTTAGGATCATAAAATGTCACAAGTGGTGCTGCTAATCCTAAAAAGACATATAATACAATAATGCCTAAAGCAATTACTGCACCTTTATCTTGTAATAATCGTTTTAAAATTATCATCGTGCGCCCTCCCTTAATCTTGGATTTAATAGCGCATTAATGATATCTGCTAATGTATTAAATACAATAAATAATACCGCTACAATTAATACATATGCTTGAATGACTGGAAAATCGTGTTCAAGTATTGCTTTTAAACTTAATTGACCTAGTCCAGGCCATGCAAAGATATACTCGATAACAACTAGTCCACCCATTATCATTGGTATAGACATACAAAAGATTGATACCGCAACTTGTATAGCATTACGCAACACATGCAACATTAATGTGATAGATTTCACACCGCTTGCTCTTAAATAAAGTACATAATCTTCATTTAATTGTTCCACCATCGAGCGTCTAACATTTCTAAAGTAAATACCAGCATAGGCAATCGTAATAACGATCACTGGCAATATGTAACTTTCTGGACCTGTTAATCCAGAAGTCGGCAATATGTTTAACTTCACTGAAACGTAAATAATAAGTATTGAAGCTATCCAATATGATGGTAATGCAGTTAGAAAGAAAGCCACTGAACGTATCGCACGATCAGTGAACTTTCCTCTTTTTAATGCACTAACTACACCTAAAATAATTGATGTAATCATCACCATAACACTTGAAATTATTGTTAATTTCAATGTGTTCATAAATGCTGGGCCAATGCGTTCAGCAACAGGATCCCCTGTAATGTAACTTGTACCAAAATTAAATTGCATCGCTTCAAGTAACCAGTTTTTATATTGAATTAATAATGGATCATTGAAACCGTACTTTTCATTCGTTTCTGCAATCAACTCTGGTGTTACATTTGGCGTTCCTTGTGCATGTAAAATTGTCACAGCTGGATTTTCATTTGTAATATACGTCAATAGAAATGTCATAAAACTTACTACAATCACTAATGGAAACATGAGCGCAATACGTTTTAAGATAAATTTGAACATCTAATTGCTCCTTTATTTATACTGCATTTCATTGAATGGTAATTCATACTGTGATTGTGTGAATGATACTTTTTCTAAATCTTTCGGCGCAACAACTGTCATACTACCGTGTGAAATAGGGATAAAGATACCTTCATCATCAATTTGTTTCAAAATGTTTTTATAAGCGTCTGAACGCTCTTTACCGTTTTGGATTTTAAATGCGTCATCAATGCTGTTGTATATTTTATCTTTGTTCTCAATGCCTGATGTTGCACTTTCATAACCATTTTTCGCTTTAAATGCTGCAATAGTACTTTGTGGATCGTACAATAATCCCCAAGTTTGGTTGAACATTAAGTCATAATCACCAGAAGTACGACGTTCAGCAATTTTATCTGATGTTTCGCCATTGATGTTTAACTTAATACCCATTTTCTTAAATTCTGCTTGTAAGTATTCTGCTTGTTCTTTTTGACTTGAAGAACCTTTGTCATAGTACATTGCCATTTCAAGGTTTTTACCATCTTTTTGACGAACATCACTGTCTTTACCTTTCTTCCAACCAGCTTCATCTAATAATGATTCTGCTTTTTTAAGGTCATACTTACGTGTTGGCATATCGAAATTAATGTCTGTTACATTTTTCGCAAATAATTGAGTTGCTGGTTTTTCTTGACCATCTAAAATTTCTTTGGCAATTTTATCTCTGTTTACCATATGACCAATCGCTTGTCTGACTGTTTTGTCACTGACAGCGTTATCTTTTTTACCAGAATTGACAACTAACATTTTCGTATTCATAGGTTGACTACGCTTAACTTGATAGTCACCTGTATCTTTCAATTGTTTTAAAGAGTCTTTGTCTAAGCTATCCGTACCTCTATCATCTGTGAAGGCAAAGTTCGTTTCACCTTTTTTCATTGATAGGAATGCTGTTTCACCAGCAGGCATTACTTTTGCTTGTACTTTGTTAAGTTTAGACTTTTCGCCCCAGTATTGATCATTTTTGTTAAAGTCTGCAGACTCATCTTTTTTGTGTTCACCTAATTTAAATGGACCAGTACCATCGAACTTTTTAACGCCATCTTTTGTTGTACCGTTTTTAAAGTCTTTTGGAGACACAAATACATATGGACGAGGCATCGCTAATTCAGCCAATGCAGGTTGATATGCTTCTTTCAAATTCAATTCAACCGTGTACTTATCTTTAACTTTAACATTGTCAATTAATGTTGAAATCTTTAACCAAGAATGCAATTTTTTATTTTGTTGAACCGCATCAATATTTTTCTTAACTGCGTCAGCATCAAATGTTGTTCCATCATGGAATTTCACATCATCTCTTAAATGGAATGTATAAGTCTTCCCATCTTCAGACACATCCCATTTTTTAGCTAGTAAAGGCTTAATACCATCTTTCGTGTTACGTACAAGCGGCTCGTATATCATACTTTCAGCAGACATTGATCCACCGTAAACATGCGGATTCATATCACCGATATCTTTAACCGTCGTATACGTTAATTGCTTGTTTTCTTTTTTCTCCTCTAAACCTTTATTACCGCCACAACCAGTTAAAATTAGCCCTGATGCAAGTAACATTGCACTCATTTTAGTTAGTTTTCTCATTTGCTTTTCCTCTTTCTAAATTGATAAGTTGCATTACTTAATCAAATCGTAATGATTATTTTTCTCAATTATTTGCTTATTTTTATGTAAATGTCAAACATAATTCAATAATTTTTTTCTATTATAAAACTTCAAACCCTTATTATGAAAGCGTTCTATTGATTTCCAAAAATTTTGTGACGAGTGCCTTATCTCCTTCAAATAGATTTGTATTAAATTGAGAAGATAGTTGTTGATCTTGGTGCATATCCTTGTACGCCTGGCAACTTGCTTCATAGCGAGTTAGGAACTGATCAATCATTGGCGTTTTGATACCTAACATTTTCCCAATATGCTGAATCATCGCCGTTCTGTAATAATCTTCACTTGGCATTCTTGGAATTTGAACAACATCCTGTTCATTTTTATAGACTTGCTTAAATGGTACAGCTGAAAAATCAAAGTAATGTCCGTTTTCGTCTGGCTGTGAAAATGGATCAATGAGGATTGCGGTGTATCTTACATAAAGCAGATATTCTTGTAAGATATCTGGCAAGATTTCGAAATGCTCAATATCACCTTCATCCAAAGTTTCAGGACGTACTGGATAATTTTCCTTCACCATAAATTGAAGCAGGTTGACTGACGGCACTCTAAATGCTTGTAAAATAGCCATCATTTCCTTCCACATTAAACGCATTTCACGGATTA
>NZ_JACYHC010000458.1:0-4782 GCF_017152085.1 Staphylococcus sp. EG-SA-2 | reverse complement strand
AATGAATTGTAAATCTAAATCAAGCTTGATTGCTATGTAGTGGGATTAAATAATCATGTTGAAAATGAAAGCACACAAAAGCGATTCAAATGAGTATGTTAATTACTTATAAAACATGAAAGTTATTATTCAATTAAATGAAATAGAAGCATACAATCTATAAATTGTTAAATTCCATTAAAGAGGTTAAAATAATAGCTATAGTTAAAAATATGGGAGTGGCTTATGTGTTTTCAAAAATACAACCTAAAGCAACAATAATTGCAACGATTGCGTTGGTATTTGTCGCTTTAGCTTTATATCTAGTGCCTGGTTTAGGACTAATATTTGCATTGTTTGCAACCATACCAGGTATCGTTTTATGGAATAAATCAATACAATCTTTCGGGATTAGTGCACTTATTACAGTAATTATAACAACTGTTTTAGGTAATACTTTCGTTTTAAGTGCCATCATATTAGTCTTAATTGCAAGTTTAATTATTGGTCAATTGCTCAAAGAAAGAACGTCTAAAGAAAGAATGTTATACGTAACAACAGTAGCGATGAGCTTAATTTCATTAATCGCTTTTATGTTACTACAAACATTCGGAAGGATTCCACCATCAGCGAGCATAGTAAAACCTTTCAAGCAAACATTACATGAAGCGATTACGATGAGCGGTGCCGATGCGAATATGACCCAAATATTAGAAGAAGGGTTTAGACAAGCGACCGTTCAATTACCAGGTTTCATCATTATCATTACATTTTTAATCGTCTTAATTAACTTAATCGTTACATTTCCGATTTTACGAAAATTTAAAATCGCTACACCTGTATTTAAGCCACTTTTCGCGTGGCAAATGAGCGGTATTTTATTATGGATATACATTATTGTTATCATATGTTTATTATTTACAGGTCAACCGAGTGTGTTCCAGAGCATTCTTTTAAACTTCCAACTTGTGTTATCATTAGTAATGTATATTCAAGGTTTAAGTGTTATTCATTTCTTTGGTAAAGCGAAAGGTTTGCCGAATGCAGTAACGATTTTACTATTGATTATCGGTACAATACTGACACCTACGACACATATTGTAGGACTACTTGGTGTTATCGATTTAAGTTTGAATTTGAAGCGAATCATGAAAAATAATTCTAAAAAGTGAATAGAGGTGGAATAATGAATCGGCAGTCCACTAAGAAAGCTTTACTAATACCATTTGTCATCATGATCATCACAGCAATTGTTTTAATGGGTGTATGGTTTATCTTTAATAGTCTTATAGCATTAATTGCATCTATCGTTCTTGTCGTGATGATTATTGTTAGCATCATTTTATTCAGACAAGCTTTAATGAAAATGGATAGTTATGTAGATGGTTTGAGTGCTCAAATTTCAACAACAAATAATAAAGCAATCAAACATTTACCAATTGGTATCATTGTTTTAGATGAAAATGATCACATCGAATGGGTTAACCAATTTATGACAAATCATATGGAAGCAAATGTCATTTCTGAATCTGTAAATGAAGTATTTCCAAACATTTTAAAGCAATTAGATAGAGTGAAATCCGTTGAAATAGAATATAATCAGTATCATTTCCAAGTACGTTATTCTGAGAATGATCACTGCCTCTATTTCTTTGATATAACTGAACAAGTACAAACAAATGAACTATATGAAAATTCTAAACCAATCATTGCGACATTATTTTTAGATAACTACGATGAGATTACTCAAAATATGAATGATACGCAGCGTTCGGAAATCAATTCAATGGTAACGCGTGTTATTAGTCGATGGGCAACTGAGTATAATATATTCTTTAAAAGGTATAGTTCCGATCAATTCGTAGCCTATTTAAATCAAAAAATATTAGCTGACTTAGAAGAATCTAAATTTGATATCTTGAGTCAATTACGTGAAAAAAGTGTTGGTTATCGTGCCCAATTAACATTAAGTATTGGTGTTGGTGAAGGTACTGAAAATTTAATCGATTTAGGTGAATTATCACAATCAGGCCTAGACTTAGCATTAGGGCGCGGTGGCGACCAAGTTGCAATTAAAAGTATTAATGGTAATGTGCGTTTCTATGGCGGTAAGACTGACCCGATGGAGAAACGTACTCGTGTAAGAGCACGAGTGATCTCACATGCGTTAAAAGATATCCTTGCAGAGGGTGACAAAGTCATTATCATGGGACATAAACGTCCTGACTTAGATGCAATTGGTGCAGCAATCGGTGTGTCTAGATTTGCAATGATGAATAATTTAGAAGCATACATCGTATTAAATGAGACTGACATTGATCCAACATTACGACGCGTGATGAACGAAATTGATAAAAAGCCAGAGTTAAGAGAGCGATTTATAACATCAGATGATGCTTGGGATATGATGACATCTAAGACAACCGTAGTGATTGTTGATACGCATAAACCGGAACTGGTTTTAGATGAAAATGTCTTAAATAAAGCAAACCGTAAAGTTGTTATCGATCATCATAGACGTGGTGAAAGCTTCATCTCTAATCCATTGTTGATATATATGGAACCATACGCAAGTTCAACAGCTGAATTGGTAACAGAGTTACTGGAATATCAACCAACAGAACAACGTTTAACACGTCTTGAATCAACAGTGATGTATGCAGGTATTATTGTAGATACAAGAAACTTTACATTACGAACAGGATCAAGAACATTCGATGCAGCGAGTTATTTACGTGCACATGGTGCAGATACGATTTTAACGCAACATTTCTTAAAAGATGATGTGGATACTTACATTAATCGATCTGAATTAATTCGAACTGTAAAAGTTGAAGATAATGGCATAGCCATTGCGCATGGTTCAGACGATAAAATTTATCATCCAGTAACAGTTGCACAAGCAGCAGATGAACTGTTAAGTTTAGAAGGTATTGAAGCATCATATGTTGTTGCGAGACGTGAAGATAATCTGATTGGTATATCTGCGCGTTCACTCGGTTCAGTAAATGTTCAGTTAACAATGGAAGCACTTGGTGGCGGTGGACATTTAACCAATGCTGCAACACAACTTAAAGGTGTGACAGTCGAAGAGGCGATAGCACAATTACAACAAGCAATTACAGAACAATTAAGTAGGAGTGAAGATGCATGAAAGTAATTTTTACACAAGATGTTAAAGGTAAAGGTAAAAAAGGTGAAGTTAAAGAAGTACCAGTAGGTTATGCAAATAACTTCTTATTGAAAAAGAATTATGCTGTAGAAGCAACACCAGGTAACCTTAAACAATTAGAGTTACAGAAAAAACGTGCAAAACAAGAACGCCAACAAGAAATTGAAGATGCTAAAGCATTAAAAGAAACGTTATCAAACATTGAAGTTGAAGTATCAGCAAAAACTGGTGAAGGTGGTAAATTGTTTGGATCAGTAAGTACAAAACAAATTGCCGAAGCACTAAAAGCACAACATGATATTAAAATTGATAAACGTAAAATGGATTTACCAAATGGAATTCATTCCCTAGGATATACGAATGTACCTGTTAAATTAGATAAAGAAGTTGAAGGTACAATTCGCGTACACACAGTTGAACAATAAAGTTGGATTGAAATAAGAGGTGTAACCATTCATGGATAGAATGTATGAGCAAAATCAAATGCCGCATAACAATGAAGCTGAACAGTCTGTCTTAGGTTCAATTATTATAGATCCAGAATTGATTAATACTACTCAGGAAGTTTTGCTTCCTGAGTCGTTTTATAGGGGTGCCCATCAACATATTTTCCGTGCAATGATGCACTTAAATGAAGATAATAAAGAAATTGATGTTGTAACATTGATGGATCAATTATCGACGGAAGGTACGTTGAATGAAGCGGGTGGCCCGCAATATCTTGCAGAGTTATCTACAAATGTACCAACGACGCGAAATGTTCAGTATTATACTGATATCGTTTCTAAGCATGCATTAAAACGTAGATTGATTCAAACTGCAGATAGTATTGCCAATGATGGATATAATGATGAACTTGAACTAGATGCGATTTTAAGTGATGCAGAACGTCGAATTTTAGAGCTATCATCTTCTCGTGAAAGCGATGGCTTTAAAGACATTCGAGACGTCTTAGGACAAGTGTATGAAACAGCTGAAGAGCTTGATCAAAATAGTGGTCAAACACCAGGTATACCTACAGGATATCGAGATTTAGACCAAATGACAGCAGGGTTCAACCGAAATGATTTAATTATCCTTGCAGCGCGTCCATCTGTAGGTAAGACTGCGTTCGCACTTAATATTGCACAAAAAGTTGCAACGCATGAAGATATGTATACAGTTGGTATTTTCTCACTAGAGATGGGTGCTGATCAGTTAGCCACACGTATGATTTGTAGTTCTGGTAATGTTGACTCAAACCGCTTAAGAACGGGTACTATGACTGAGGAAGATTGGAGTCGTTTTACTATAGCGGTAGGTAAATTATCACGTACGAAGATTTTTATTGATGATACACCGGGTATTCGAATTAATGATTTACGTTCTAAATGTCGTCGATTAAAGCAAGAACATGGCTTAGACATGATTGTGATTGACTACTTACAGTTGATTCAAGGTAGTGGTTCACGTGCGTCCGATAACAGACAACAGGAAGTTTCTGAAATCTCTCGTACATTAAAAGCATTAGCCCGTGAATTAGAATGTCCAGTTATCGCATTAAGTCAGTTATCTCGTGGTGTTGAACAACGACAAGATAAACGTCCAATGATGAGTGATATTCGTGAATCTGGTTCGATTGAGCAAGATGC
>NZ_JACYHC010000457.1:0-4805 GCF_017152085.1 Staphylococcus sp. EG-SA-2 | reverse complement strand
TTTATTCATGTGCCATACATACCAGAGCAGGTCATTGGTAAACCCGATACACCATCTATGCCATTAGAAAAGATAGTTGCAGGTTTGACTGCAGCCATTGAAGCTATTTCTAATGATGAGGATTTACACCTAGCCCTGGGCACAACGGAATAGTTATAAGTACACCAATAAAATACATTCCTTAAATGACTAACAACTTTGTTAATAGGGTAATACTTACGGAAGTATGTTTTATTTATGGGGGGAGGAATTAATAATGACTACAAAAACGGTATTTGATGTCATTGATATGGGTTTAGGATATTTAGTAAATGTGTATGATACTTGGAAAGTTGAAAAGATACTTGATGATTATCATAAGCCTTTTTCTAATACCATTCATTGGCAATTTGGGCATGTATTAACAATTTTTGAATCAGCCTTAGCTGTTACTGGTAAAGAGAATATTGATTTAAATATATATAGACCTTTATTCGGAAATGGTTCGTCTCCAGATGAATGGAAGGGCGAAGTACCGAGTATTGGAACGATTTTAGAAGGTCTTCAAACATTACCTGAACGTGCACGAAAACTAACTGAAGATGATTTAGCAATTGAACTGAAACAACCAATTGTTGGTTGTAATAACTTAGAAGAGTTATTAGTATTAAATGCCATTCATATCCCACTTCATGCTGGTAAAATTGAAGAGATGTCTCGTATATTAAAAAATTTAAAATAAATATTAGCTTATTAACCGTTAACAACACGTTAACGGTTTTTTTATTTGTTTAAAAGGCCACTTTTAGTCTGCTTACATACAGATTAAAAGTGACCTATTTATATCATGTATTATACATAGAACTAGGAATAGCCTTATCTATAAAAATAATTATAATGGTTTATGAGTTAAATCTTTTTCTTAAAATTAAATACAATCCCAATATACCTATAAATACCCATGTAATCCATGAAGTTATAATCTTCATACCAGTTTTTGGTAATTCTTTTAGAGGATTTTCAGGTTTGGTTTTATTATCTTTAGGTTGATCATCCTTATCCACTTTTGATGGCTTATCTGGGGGAGTTGGTTTAACTTTATTAGAGTGATCAGGTTTAGTTGGTGGTGTTTTGTCTTTTGGTTTTTCAGGATAGATTGGTTTATTCGGTTTTTCTGGCGTATATTTATTCGTCACAATCAAGTTACCCATATCATTGTTATCCACATGTGTTGTATAACCTTTAACTTTTGTTAATTCCTCGACTGTGTATTTTACTTGTTGACCTTTTGCTTTTTCATCTAATCCTGCCCACGTATGGGTCCAGTTATTAGATTCATTTAATGTTGCCGTTTTTCCTGTTGCTTTTCCATCTTGATATAACTCAACTTTAATTTCAGTTGGTCGTTTTCCGTCTTGGTTATTATTGTCATCCCAATTTTTTGTTACTGTTGCCGATGTCTCTCCTGGTGTATACTTGTTCGTTATTGTTGTACCGTTGATGTCTGTTGTGTAGTCTTTTACGTGATCTTCGGTCACTGTATATTCTATTTTCTTTCCTTCATCATACTTCGGTAAGTCTTTAAATTCGTACTTCCAGTTTGTTTCAGATGTCACGTCTAACGTTTTTACTTTCTCTCCATTAGCCAATAAATTTATACTGACTTTTTCTGGTCTCTTACCATCTTGATTGTCTTTGTCGTCCCATACTTTTTCACCGTTAATTGATGTTGTTTCTGGCGTATATTTATTCGTCACAATCAAGTTGCCCATATCATTGTTATCCACATGTGTTGTATAACCTTTGACCTTTGTTAATTCCTCGACTGTGTATTTTACTTGTTGACCTTTTGCTTTTTCATCTAATCCTGCCCACGTATGGGTCCAGTTATTAGATTCATTTAATTTTGCCGTTTTTCCTGTTGCTTTTCCATCTTGATATAACTCAACTTTAATTTCAGTTGGTCGTTTTCCGTCTTGGTTATTATTGTCATCCCAATTTTTTGTTACTGTTGCCGATGTCTCTCCTGGTGTATACTTGTTCGTTATTGTTGTACCGTTGATGTCTGTTGTGTAGTCTTTTACGTGATCTTCGGTCACTGTATATTCTATTTTCTTTCCTTCATCATACTTCGGTAAGTCTTTAAATTCGTACTTCCAGTTTGTTTCAGATGTCACATCTACCGCTTTTACTTTCTCTCCGTTAGCTAATAAATTCACACTGACTTTTTCTGGTCTCTTACCATCTTGATTGTCTTTGTCGTCCCATACTTTTTCACCGCTAATTGATGTTGTTTCTGGCGTATATTTATTCGTCACAATCAAGTTACCCATATCATTGTTATCCACATGTGTTGTATAGCCTTTAACTTTTGTTAATTCCTCGACTGTGTATTTTACTTGTTGACCTTTTGCTTTTTCATCTAATCCTGCCCACGTATGGGTCCAGTTATTAGATTCATTTAATGTTGCCGTTTTTCCTGTTGCTTTTCCATCTTGATATAACTCAACTTTAATTTCAGTTGGTCGTTTTCCGTCTTGGTTATTATTGTCATCCCAATTTTTTGTTACTGTTGCCGATGTCTCTCCTGGTGTATACTTGTTCGTTATTGTCGTACCGTTGATGTCTGTTGTGTAGTCTTTTACGTGATCTTCGGTCACTGTATATTCTATTTTCTTTCCTTCATCATACTTCGGTAAGTTTTTAAATTCGTACTTCCAGTTTGTTTCAGATGTCACGTCTAACGTTTTTACTTTCTCTCCATTAGCCAATAAATTCACACTGACTTTTTCTGGTCTCTTACCATCTTGATTGTCTTTGTCGTCCCATACTTTTTCACCGCTAATTGATGTTGTTTCGATTGGTTTTTCAGTATTAGTAACCACTAAACCATTTTCTTTTTTAGTATATCCTTCTGGTGTTGTGTCTTCACCTTGAGCATTTACTTCTTTAACTAAATATTTAATAGTCTTGCCATTTTTGTCATTTTCTGGAAGATTAGACCATGTCACTTTTGTCGTTCCATCTTCTAATTTTTTAATCTCTGCTTTGTCTACTGGTGTTGTGTTTTGATTGTCATCTTGTTTGTACAACTTGAAATAAATCGTTGGTTTCACTTTTTGAGTGCCTTCCCAAACCTTTTGAGCAGATACATCTTTTGTTTTTTCTATCTCTTTTGCATTTTCAATAGTCGTAAAATATCCCTGATTATCTGTATCTTTCATAGTAAACGGATATTCTTTATCCTTATCAAATGTATACGGTGCTGGCGCCTCTATTTCTTTTAAAATATAGTCTCCACTAGGCAACGCTTTAATATTAGCAATACCGTTTGCATCTGTTATAATCTCAATTTCTTTTTGATTGTCCTTTACAACTGATCCATCTTTTTTAGAAAGTTTAAATTTTACATTAGCTATAGGAGCCTTGGTATCTTTATCCTGTTTTAAAACTTTTAATTCACCTTTTACAGTACCTTCAATACCGGCATTAGCATTAATATTGTGCACAGTATGATTAAATGATTTCCCGTTCACTTCTTCCTTACCATGCTCTTGATACCAAGCTTGTGAATTATTAACAAACTCTTTTTGCTGTTCATTCGTAATTTTGGTTTTGTAGTTAATTGAAAAACTATTATATGACCCATAGCCTTGTGGAATTGTTACATCAATTGTGTTCTTCGTATTATCAACAGTTATCTTAGAACCTGGAAAAGCTTTTTCAAAATCAGTAATTGCATTTGATCCACTATAATAATTGCTATGTGTACCTGTCACATTAATGTTTAATGTGCTTAAATCTAACTGCTGTCCACCTTGAATCTGATCCTTTATAGTAATATCTTTCGATACATATCTTTTTTCATTATTAATATTTAAAAACCATCGTACATGTGTCGTATCTTCTGGCAGCATATCTCCCGTTTTATAATAGAAAACACTACTTGTTCCCGCTTCACTTTTATGAACCGTAACATTCGTTGATTTATTCCCAGATGTTATCGTAGCTACTTTGTCATCTGAAGTATTTGTTTGCGTTAAATTTCTTCCTTGTACTTCAAATTCTGCAAATCCCGAAACATCACTTAATTTTTCTACTTTATCATTGAATGTAATTGTTGCTCCGTCTGGTGTAATAACTGCTTGACCCACCTGTTCACCTTTAACAGTTAATGGTACTGTTTTACTATAACCCTCTATCTTTACTGTACCGCTTGTCGGCCATGCCACTTTAATCGTGTCACCATTTTGTATTTTTACACTTTTATCGTCGAATGTCATTTTTACTGTCGTTTTACCACCATCTTCTATCTTAGTCGGTGATACAGTTAAATCTGTAACATTCGTTGATGAAATATCTCGTGCTGCCAATGCTTCATTTTTATTAAATAAAGGCGTGATGATATTTAATAACATTATAAAGACCATAAACTTCAACACGTTCTTGTTCATAAAAACCCCTCCTTATACTCTATGTCATATCCATAGGATACTAATGATAAATTATAAACTAATTTAGTTCATCTTCAATGAAATTTATTAAAAATTCATATTATTATTTTATTATGCAAAATATATACAGTATAACGAATACAAGTGCATGAAGTTAACTTGTATCAATTAATTTCTTAGTATATTAGTTCATCTTCAAAATCTTTTAAATTTAATAAATACCATCTATACCAGTTCTTCACCGATTCTCGAAAAATAATTATATTAATGATTTCGTTAATTTAATTTTATATTTAATTATTACTGTACATCTTTTGTAGTTAGCTTTATTCTTAAATTGAAATATGTATAAAACATAGAAAGAAGGACGTT
>NZ_JACYHC010000456.1:0-4847 GCF_017152085.1 Staphylococcus sp. EG-SA-2 | reverse complement strand
GAGGCATACGTACCGTCTACTGACACTTTTATTGAAAAAGATGCCTCAATCAATGATGAAATTGATCAACTACGACATTCTGCTACAAGTGCATTATTTGAACGCGATGATGTAATTATTATTGCTAGTGTAAGTTGTATATATGGTTTAGGTAATCCTGAAGAATATAAAGATTTAGTAGTAAGTGTTCGAGTTGGTATGGAAATGGATAGAAGTGAATTACTTAGAAAACTTGTAGATGTGCAATATACACGAAATGACATCGATTTCCAACGAGGAACGTTTCGAGTGCGTGGTGATGTAGTTGAAATATTCCCAGCCTCTAAAGAAGAACTTTGTATAAGGGTTGAGTTTTTCGGCGATGAGATTGACCGTATCCGAGAAGTTAACTACCTAACAGGTGAAGTGTTGAAAGAAAGAGAACATTTTGCGATATTCCCAGCTTCTCACTTCGTAACACGTGAAGAAAAGTTGAAAGTTGCGATTGAACGTATTGAAAAAGAATTGGAAGAACGATTGAAAGAATTACGAGATGAGAATAAATTACTAGAAGCGCAAAGGTTAGAACAGCGTACCAACTATGATTTAGAAATGATGCGAGAGATGGGATTCTGTTCAGGAATTGAAAACTATTCCGTACATTTAACTTTGCGACCACTGGGTTCGACACCGTATACTTTATTGGATTACTTTGGCGATGATTGGTTAGTAATGATTGATGAATCACATGTGACATTACCACAAGTTCGAGGCATGTATAACGGAGACAGAGCGCGTAAACAAGTTTTGGTGGATCATGGATTTAGATTACCGAGTGCATTAGATAACCGTCCACTTAAATTTGAAGAATTTGAAGAAAAGACAAAACAACTTGTGTATGTATCTGCAACGCCTGGACCATACGAAATTGAACATACGGATAAGATGGTTGAACAAATTATTCGTCCTACTGGTTTACTGGATCCTAAAATTGAGGTTAGACCTACTGAAAATCAAATTGACGATTTATTAAGTGAAATTCAAACAAGGGTTGAGCGTAATGAACGCGTACTTGTTACAACGCTCACTAAAAAGATGAGTGAAGATTTAACCACATACATGAAAGAAGCGGGTATTAAAGTTAATTATCTGCATTCAGAAATCAAGACATTAGAACGAATCGAAATAATTAGAGACTTACGAATGGGTACATATGATGTTATCGTAGGTATTAATTTATTAAGAGAGGGTATTGATATACCAGAAGTTTCTCTAGTTGTCATATTAGATGCAGATAAAGAAGGATTTTTACGTTCTAACCGCTCATTAATTCAAACAATAGGTAGAGCTGCGCGTAACGATAAAGGTGAAGTCATTATGTATGCCGATAAAATGACTGATTCGATGAAGTATGCAATTGATGAGACACAACGTCGTCGAGAAATACAGATGAAACATAATGAAAAACATGGTATTACACCTAAAACAATTAATAAAAAAATACATGATTTAATTAGTGCTACTGTTGAAAATGACGAAAATAATGACAAAGCACAAACTGTGATACCTAAGAAGATGACGAAAAAAGAACGTCAAAAGACAATCGACAATATAGAAAAAGAAATGAAACAAGCAGCGAAAGATTTAGATTTCGAGAAAGCTACAGAATTAAGAGATATGTTATTTGAATTAAAAGCAGAAGGGTGACAAGTAAATGAAAGAACCATCCATAGTAGTAAAAGGTGCTCGTGCGCATAACTTGAAAGATATTGATATCGAACTACCTAAAAATAAATTAATTGTTATGACAGGTTTATCTGGGTCAGGTAAATCGTCATTAGCATTCGATACTATATATGCTGAAGGACAACGACGTTATGTTGAATCATTAAGTGCCTATGCGCGTCAATTTTTAGGCCAAATGGACAAACCAGATGTTGATACAATTGAAGGATTATCGCCAGCAATTTCAATAGATCAAAAAACAACAAGTAAAAATCCAAGATCAACTGTAGCAACAGTAACAGAAATATATGATTATATACGTTTGTTATATGCACGTGTTGGTAAACCTTACTGTCCAAATCACAATATAGAAATTGAATCGCAAACAGTACAACAAATGGTTGACCGCATTATGGAATTAGAGGCACGTACAAAGATTCAATTATTAGCACCTGTCATCGCTCATCGTAAAGGTAGTCATGAAAAGCTAATCGAAGATATTGGTAAAAAAGGTTATGTACGTTTAAGAATCGATGGCGAAATTGTTGATGTAAATGATGTACCTACTTTAGATAAGAACAAGAATCATACAATAGAAGTTGTTGTAGACCGATTAGTTGTTAAAGATGGAATTGAAACACGACTAGCTGACTCTATAGAAACTGCGTTAGAGCTTTCAGAAGGACAATTAACAGTTGATGTCATTGACGGGGAAGACCTTAAGTTTTCAGAAAGCCATGCTTGTCCTATATGTGGATTTTCAATCGGAGAGTTAGAACCAAGAATGTTTAGCTTTAACAGTCCTTTTGGTGCTTGTCCGACATGTGATGGCTTAGGCCAAAAGTTAACAGTCGATGTAGACTTGGTTGTTCCCGACAAAGATAAGACGCTAAACGAAGGTGCAATAGAACCTTGGATACCGACGAGTTCTGATTTTTATCCAACATTGTTAAAACGTGTTTGTGAAGTTTATAAAATCAATATGGATAAACCTTTTAAAAAGTTAACAGAACGTCAACGTGATATTTTATTGTATGGTTCTGGTGACAAAGAAATTGAATTTACATTTACACAACGTCAAGGTGGTACTAGAAAACGAACAATGGTTTTCGAGGGTGTAGTTCCTAATATAAGTAGACGATTCCATGAATCTCCTTCAGAATATACACGTGAAATGATGAGTAAATATATGACCGAACTACCTTGTGAAACTTGTCATGGAAAGCGATTGAGTCGTGAAGCGTTATCTGTTTATGTAGGTGGTTTAAATATTGGTGAAGTAGTCGAATATTCAATCAGTCAAGCGCTGAACTATTATAAAAACATTGATTTGTCAGAACAAGATCAAGCGATTGCAAATCAAATATTGAAAGAAATTATTTCCCGACTCACTTTTTTAAATAATGTGGGACTTGAATATTTAACGCTAAACAGAGCTTCAGGTACACTTTCAGGTGGTGAAGCACAACGTATTCGATTGGCAACGCAAATTGGGTCGCGTTTGACTGGTGTCTTATATGTATTAGATGAGCCATCAATTGGACTGCATCAAAGAGATAATGATCGATTAATTAATACACTTAAAGAAATGAGAGATTTAGGAAATACTTTAATTGTAGTTGAACACGATGATGATACAATGCGTGCGGCTGATTACTTAGTGGATATAGGGCCTGGTGCTGGTGAACATGGAGGACAAATTGTGTCTAGTGGGACACCTCAAAAGGTAATGAAAGATAAAAAATCATTAACAGGACAATACTTGAGTGGTAAGAAACGTATTGACGTACCTGAATATCGCAGACCGGCTTCAGATCGTAAAATTTCTATACGTGGAGCTAGAAGCAACAATCTTAAAGGGATTGATGTGGACATACCACTATCAATCATGACGGTTGTTACAGGTGTATCAGGTTCTGGTAAAAGCTCATTAGTAAATGAAGTATTATACAAATCATTAGCTCAAAAAATTAATAAATCTAAAGTAAAGCCAGGATTGTACGATAAGATTGAAGGTATTGATCAACTTGATAAAATTATTGATATTGATCAATCACCGATAGGTAGAACGCCACGCTCTAATCCAGCAACATATACTGGTGTGTTTGATGATATACGTGATGTGTTTGCGCAAACAAATGAAGCTAAAATTCGAGGATATCAAAAAGGGCGTTTTAGTTTTAATGTAAAAGGTGGACGCTGTGAAGCTTGTAAAGGTGACGGTATTATTAAAATTGAAATGCATTTTTTACCTGATGTTTATGTTCCTTGTGAAGTGTGTGATGGTAAACGATATAATCGTGAGACACTAGAGGTTACTTACAAAGGTAAAAATATTGCTGACATTTTAGAAATGACTGTTGAAGAAGCAACACAATTTTTTGAAAATATTCCTAAGATTAAGCGCAAGTTACAAACACTAGTTGATGTTGGTCTTGGATACGTCACATTAGGTCAACAAGCTACAACGTTATCAGGTGGTGAGGCTCAACGTGTGAAACTTGCATCTGAACTTCATAAACGTTCAACTGGTAAATCTATTTATATCCTAGACGAACCAACAACAGGGTTACATGTTGACGATATTAGCAGATTATTAAAAGTATTAAATCGATTAGTTGAAAATGGTGACACTGTTGTAATTATTGAACATAACCTAGATGTTATCAAAACAGCAGACTATATTATCGACTTAGGTCCTGAAGGTGGTAGTGGCGGTGGTACTATTGTTGCGACTGGCACACCCGAAGATATTGCTCAGACAAAGTCATCATATACAGGAAAGTATTTAAAAGAAGTACTTGAACGAGATAAACAAAATACTGAAGATAAATAAGATTAAAAGAAGTGAAGGATGTTATAAATTTATCCTTCGCTTCTTTTTATTAATTTAGTAATGAATAGTAGAAAGAAAAGATGCGTAAAAAGAATTATGTTAAGATAGGGTCAATCTAGAGTAGTTAAACATAAATCGAACTGGGAGTGGGACAGAAATGATAAAGAATCACTAATGATTTATTATGTAGTGGTTCTTTGTCATTAGCCACAGCTATTGTGTACTTAAAAATAGGAATGCATGAGTGCAACTCATGCATAAGAAATACTAATTTCTAAAGAAAAAGTATTTCTTTATGTTGGGGCCC
>NZ_JACYHC010000455.1:0-21169 GCF_017152085.1 Staphylococcus sp. EG-SA-2 | reverse complement strand
AACGATGGCTACGACTTAATGATAGACCAGCGTTTTATTGAAATGACGCTTGAAAGACATCCGCATTTAAAAAATAACTTTTATGGATTAATAGATGGAAAAGAATTTAAGTTAGATTAAATTTTTGTGTTAGATAATTAAAAGCTAATTTGCTTAGCAATGTTACGGACATACTAGTGGTTTTGTTTGCGACTTTTTTAACTTCTTTCCAAGTGTGATTGTCTCGGATATTATCTAAAAATTCATGCCCTGACCAAGTTATATCGTTAATTGTATAACCATAAATATGTCCATCTTCCCAACCGAATTTAACACTAACATACTTTGCTTCTTCCAGTTTTAATAATGCATACATTACAGTTTCAAAATCATATTTTCCAAATACAACATTATCTTTGAAATTGTATTCGGTGAGCGGTTCACCAATCTTTTTATTAGTTTCAATTTCTAACAAAAGATGTCTAACACAATCATGATCTAATTTCATACTTATCACTACTTTAGGTTGATAACAACATTATACACGAAAGGAAAGATAGAAGTGCCACATATTTTAAACGTAACAGTTCCAATACCTGAAACACACGTGCTTATCACAAAAGATGAATATGAAGAGTTAATAGCTTACTCATTAGACCCTGTATGGAACATGAGCGACTTAAAGAAGAAATTAAAAATTGCATCTGATGAAACAATCAAAGACAGGTTATTATTTCACCCTAGACTCGAAAAAGAGTTAAGAGCACAAGGTATCGTACATTATCCTGATGAGAATTTTAATCGTTGGAGGTTTAACGCAAGAAGGATGCATAAGTTTGTAGATGAACATTTTAATGAGATTTACAAAGGAGGGCACAACAAATGAGTAACATTTATAAAAGCTATCTATTAGCAGTATTATGCTTCACAGTCTTAGCGATTGTGCTTATGCCATTGTTGTACTTCACTACAGCATGGTCAATTGCGGGATTCGCAAGTATCGCAACATTCATATTTTATAAAGAATACTTTTATGAAGAATAAAAAAACTGCTACTTGCGCCAACAAGTAACAGTATCAAGCACTTAAGAAAAATTTCAAGTTAAATATAAAATGAAAAACGGAGGAAGTCAAGATGTATTACGAAATAGGCGAAATCATACGCAAAAATATTCATGTTAACGGATTCGATTTTAAGCTATTCATTTTAAAAGGTCATATGGGCATATCAATACAAGTTAAAGATATGAACAACGTACCAATTAAACATGCTTATGTCGTAGATGAGAATGACTTAGATATGGCATCAGACTTATTCAACCAAGCAATAGATGAATGGATTGAAGAGAACACAGACGAACAGGACAGGCTAATTAACTTAGTCATGAGATGGTAGGAGGTTGCTATGAAGCAGACTGTAACTTATCTAATCAAGCATAAAGATGAAAATCTATTTATTACAAACCGACCAACTGAAGTGAACGACACAGTGAAGTATTCAACTGATATGCGAGACGCAAGAGAATTCGACGGACTAGACAAAACCGTTATTGATATGTCTAAGCACAAAGCTATTAAGAAAACAGTGACAGAAACAATTGAGTACGAGAAGGTAGAACATGACTGAAAAAACTAATCAAGATGTCGATATCTTAACGCAACTAGGTGTAAAAGACATCAGCAAACAAAATGCAAACAAGTTTTATAAATTTGCGATATACGGCAAGTTCGGGACTGGTAAAACTACGTTTTTAACAAAAGATAACAACGCCTTAGTACTAGATATAAATGAGGACGGAACAACGGTAACAGAAGATGGGGCAGTTGTGCAGATTAAGAATTACAAGCATTTTAGTGCAGTGATTAAGATGTTACCTAAAATTATTGAACAACTCAGAGAAAACGGAAAACAAATTGATGTTGTAGTGATTGAAACAATCCAAAAGCTACGTGATATCACTATGGACGACATCATGGACGGAAAATTAAAGAAACCAACATTTAATGATTGGGGCGAGTGTGCTACACGCATTGTAAGTATTTATCGTTATATTTCTAAATTACAAGAACATTATCAATTCCATCTTGCTATAAGTGGACACGAGGGAATTAACAAAGACAAAGATGATGAGGGTAGCACTATCAATCCAACAATCACGATAGAGGCACAAGATCAAATAAAAAAAGCGGTCATCAGTCAATCTGATGTGTTAGCAAGAATGACAATAGAAGAACATGAGCAAGACGGCGAAAAAGCTTATCAATATGTTCTTAACGCTGAACCATCAAACTTATTCGAGACAAAGATAAGACACTCAAGCAACATTAAAATTAACAACAAACGTTTCATTAATCCAAGTATTAACGACGTAGTACAAGCAATCAGAAATGGAAACTAATAAAAAAACTAAAAAGGACGGTATTTAATTATGAAAATCACAGGACAAGCGCAATTTACTAAAGAAACAAATCAAGAAAAGTTTTATAACGGCTCAGCAGGGTTTCAAGCTGGAGAATTCACAGTGAAAGTTAAAAATATTGAATTCAATGATAGAGAAAATAGATATTTCACAATCGTATTTGAAAATGATGAAGGCAAACAATATAAACATAATCAATTTGTACCGCCGTATAAATATGATTTCCAAGAAAAACAATTGATTGAATTAGTTACTCGATTAGGTATTAAGTTAAATCTTCCTAGCTTAGATTTTGATACCAATGATCTTATTGGTAAGTTTTGTCACTTGGTATTGAAATGGAAATTCAATGAAGATGAAGGTAAGTATTTTACGGATTTTTCATTTATTAAACCTTACCAAAAGGGCGATGATGTTGTTAACAAACCTATTCCGAAGACAGATAAGCAAAAAGCTGAAGAAAATAACGGGGCACAACAACAAACATCAATGTCTCAACAAAGCAATCCATTTGAAAGCAGTGGCCAATTTGGATATGACGACCAAGATTTAGCGTTTTAAGGTGTGGTTTAAATGCAATACATTACAAGATACCAGAAAGACAATGACGGTACTTATTCCGTCGTTGCTACTGGTGTTGAACTTGAACAAAGTCACATTGACTTACTAGAAAACGGATATCCACTAAAAGCAGAAGTAGAGGTTCCGGATAATAAAAAACTATCTATAGAACAACGCAAAAAAATATTCGCAATGTGTAGAGATATAGAACTTCACTGGGGAGAACCGGTGGAATCAATTAGAAAATTATTACAAACAGAATTGGAAATTATGAAAGGTTATGAAGAAATCAGTCTGCGCGACTGTTCTATGAAAGTTGCAAGGGAGTTAATAGAACTGATTATAGCGTTTATGTTTCATCATCAAATACCTATGAGCATAGAAACAAGCAAGTTGTTAAGTGAAGATAAAGCACTATTGTATTGGGCTACAATCAACCGCAACTGTGTAATTTGTGGAAAGCCTCACGCAGACCTAGCGCATTATGAAGCAGTCGGCAGAGGAATGAACAGAAACAAAATGAATCACTACAACAAACATGTATTAGCGTTATGTCGCGAACACCATAACCAGCAACATGCGATTGGCGTTAAGTCGTTTGATGATAAATATCACTTGCATGACTCGTGGATAAAAGTTGATGAGAGGCTCAATAAAATGCTGAAAGGAGAGAAAAAGGAATGAATAGACTAAGAATAATAAAAATAGCACTCCTAATCGTCATCTTGGCGGAAGAGATTAGAAGCGCTAAAAAAATTAAAAAATTTACCCCTGAGGATTCTAAAGGTTTTCCTGATATAACAAAAGATTCAATAAAAGAACCTAAATAAAAATATTATGGTTGATAAAATCCCATTGTTCTTTTGTTAACCACCCTTGTTTGTTATTGACTATTTCTGTAACAAACAGCTTATCTCCAGAATCGAGATAAGGTTTCAACTTTTCTATCATTTCTGAAGTTGATAAAGAAGAACGGAATAAAAATGAAGATTTCCAATAATTGCAATGACCATTAGAAATTTCCTTTTTTATAACATTTCTCAATTCCTCATATTTTTGTCCGGGTGAGTTTAAATCATATGTTAACATATAAGGTTTTTCCATATTTTATTCACCCCCAATCTAACGCAGTAGCGATAACAAAATTATACCAGAAAGGAGATAACGAAATGGCAACATTTAGAGTTTACAAAGAATCAGGTAACTTTGTCACAGTACACAAAGATTTTATACATGATTCTAATATAAGTTGGAAGGCTAAAGGTATTCTACTTTATTTGTTAAGTCGACCTGATAACTGGCAAATTTACGAAACAGAACTAGAGCAACATTCAACTGATGGACTTAGCGGTTTAAAGAGTGGAATCAAGGAACTGGAAGAAATTGGATACATTCAACGTAGTAGAAAACGTGATAAAAGTGGTAGGTTAAATGGTTATGAGTACTTAGTATATGAGCAACCGCACCACATTCGATTTTCCAACGTTGGAAAAACCGTTAACGGTAAAACCAACAATGGAAAAACCGTTAATGGTAAATCGCATACTACTAATAATAATAGTACTAATAATGATTTAACTAATAATAACAATACTAATAATGAAGGAAGTATATTGTCGGGCAACCCGACGGTGTCTTCCATTCCCTATAAAGAAATTATCGAATACTTAAATAAAAAAGCAGGAAAGCATTTTAAACATAATACAGCTAAAACAAAAGATTTTATTAAAGCAAGATGGAATCAAGATTTTAGGTTGGAGGATTTTAAAAAGGTGATTGATATCAAAACAGCTGAATGGTTAAACACGGATAGCGATAAATACCTTAGACCAGAAACACTTTTTGGCAGTAAATTTGAGGGGTACCTCAATCAAAAAATACAACCAACTGGCACGGATCAATTGGAACGCATGAAGTACGACGAAAGTTATTGGGATTAGGGGGATATTATGAAACCACTATTCAGCGAAAAGATAAACGAAAGCTTGAAAAAATATCAACCTACTCATGTCGAAAAAGGATTGAAATGTGAGAGATGTGGAAGTGAATACGACTTATATAAGTTTGCTCCTACTAAAAAACACCCGAATGGTTACGAGTATAAAGACGGTTGCAAATGTGAAATCTATGAGGAATATAAGCGAAACAAGCAACGGAAGATAAACAACATATTCAATCAATCAAACGTTAATCCGTCTTTAAGAGATGCAACAGTCAAAAACTACAAGCCACAAAATGAAAAACAAGTACACGCTAAACAAACAGCAATAGAGTACGTACAAGGCTTCTCTACAAAAGAACCAAAATCATTAATATTGCAAGGTTCATACGGAACTGGTAAAAGCCACCTAGCATACGCTATCGCAAAAGCAGTCAAAGCTAAAGGGCATACGGTTGCTTTTATGCACATACCAATGTTGATGGATCGTATCAAAGCGACATACAACAAAAATGCAGTAGAGACTACAGACGAGTTAGTCAGATTGTTAAGCGATATTGATTTACTTGTACTAGATGATATGGGTGTAGAGAACACAGAACATACTTTAAACAAACTTTTCAGCATTGTTGATAACAGAGTAGGTAAAAACAACATCTTTACAACTAACTTTAGTGATAAAGAACTAAATCAAAATATGAACTGGCAACGTATCAATTCAAGAATGAAACACAATGCAAGAAAAGTAAGAGTAATCGGAGACGATTTCAGGGAGCGAGACGCATGGTAACCAAAGAATTTTTGAAAATTAAACTTGAGTGTTCAGATATGTACGCTCAGAAACTCATAGACGAGGCACAGGGCGATGAAAATAGGTTGTACGACCTATTTATCCAAAAACTTGCAGAACGTCATACACGCCCCGCTATCGTCGAATATTAAGGAGTGTTAAAAATGCCGAAAGAAAAATATTACTTATACCGAGAAGATGGCGCGGAAGATATTAAGGTCATCAAGTATAAAGACAACGTAAATGAAGTTTATTCGCTCACAGGAGCCCATTTCAGCGACGAAAAGAAAATTATGACTGATAGTGACCTAAAACGCTTCAAAGGCGCTCACGGGCTTCTATATGAGCAAGAGCTAGGATTACAAGCAACGATATTTGATATTTAGAGGTGGCACAGTGAGTAAATACAACGCTAAGAAAGTTGAGTACAAAGGAATTGTATTTGATAGCAAAGTAGAGTGCGAATATTACCAATATTTAGAAAGTAATATGAATGGCACTAACTATGATCGTATCGAACTACAACCTAAATTCGAACTACAACCTAAATTTGGGAAGCAAAGACCGATTACGTATATAGCCGATTTCTCTTTGTGGAAGGAAGGGAAACTGGTTGAAGTTATAGACGTTAAAGGTAAGGCGACTGAAGTTGCCAACATCAAAGCGAAGATATTCAGATATCAGTATAGAGATGTGAATTTAACGTGGATATGTAAAGCGCCTAAATACACAGGTCAAGAATGGATGGTATATGAGGACTTAGTGAAAGTCAGACGTAAAAGAAAAAGAGAAATGAAGTGATTTAATGCAACAACAAGCATATATAAACGCAACGATTGATATAAGAATACCTACAGAAGTTGATTATCAGCATTTTGATGATGTGGATGATGAAAAAGATATGCTAGCAAAGCGCTTAGATGACAATCCGGATGAATTACTAAAGTATGACAACATAACAATAAGACATGCATATATAGAGGTGGAATAAATGAGTATCGTAAAGATTAACGGTAAACCATATAAATTTACCGAACATGAAAATGAATTGATAAAAAAGAACGGTTTAACTCCTGGAATGGTTGCAAAAAGAGTACGTGGTGGCTGGGCGTTGTTAGAAGCCTTACATGCACCTTATGGTATGCGCTTAGCTGAGTATAAAGAAATCGTGTTAGCCAGAATTATGCAACGAGAGGCTAGAGAACGTGAAATAGCTAGGCAACGACGTAAAGAGGCTGAGCTACGTAAGAAGAAGCCACATTTGTTTAATGTACCACAGAAACATCCAAGAGGACGTTATGCGTGCTACCTGATGGAAAACGACATATTCGTGAAAGTTAAGAAGTAGATCATGACAGATAGCGCACGTAAAGAATACTTAAACCGATTTTTCGGCTCTAAGAGATATCTGTATCAGGATAACGAGCGAGTGGCACATATCCATGTAGTAAACGGCACTTATTACTTTCACGGGCATATCGTACCAGGTTGGCAAGGCGTTAAAAAGACATTTGATACAACCGAAGAGCTTGAAAAGTATATAAAGCAACATGGTTTGGAATATGAGGAACAGAAGCAACTAACTTTATTTTAGAGGAGATGGAAATGATGAATAACCGCGAACAAATTGAACAGTCCGTTATAAGTGCTAGTGCGTATAACGGTAATGACACAGAGGGATTACTAAAAGAGATTGAGGACGTATATAAGAAAGCGCAAGCGTTTGATGAAATACTTAAGGGTTTACCTAATGCTATGCAAGATGCACTCAAAGAAGATATTGGTCTTGATGAGGCAGTAGGGATTATGACGGGTCAAGTGGTCTATAAATATGAGGAGGAGCAGGAAAATGAAGAAATTTAATGTCCAAATCACATACGCTGGCATGATTGAAGAGACTATCGAGGCTGAAAGTTTAGAAGAAGCAGAAATTGAGGCGGATTTTATTGCGATATTTGAAGCATCATTTAATTATGATGAATATGAAATTAATGTAGAGGAGGCACAGGAAAATGAATAACACATTAACAATTGATCAATTACAAGAGTTATTACAAATACAAAAGGAGTTCGACGATAGAATACCAACGCTGAACTTACGAGATAGCAAAATAGCATATGTAGTTGAATTCTTTGAATGGTTTAATACATTGGAAACGTTTAAGAACTGGAAGAAGAAACCAGGTAAGCCGTTAGACGTACAACTTGATGAATTAGCTGACATGTTGGCGTTTGGATTGAGTATTGCGAATCAAGTAGGAGTGTCATCAGAAGAGATAAAAGAAGCGATTGAATCAAGTTTTAAAGATACAGAATTTCACAAAATGTTTAATTTTAAAGATAAAGAATTTGCTCAAGACGCAGTTGTTAGTACACCACAGATAATATTCAAAGAATTTTATCCCGACCAACAAGCAATTGTTATAGTGATAGACATAGCTTACAACTTATATTCTATCGACCAACTCATTGACGCATACAAAAAGAAAATGAAAAGGAACCACGAAAGACAAGATGGAACAGCAGACGCAGGAAAAGGATACGTGTAAAGACATCTTAGATCGAGTCAAGGAGGTTTTGGGGAAGTGAGCGACATGTTAGAAATATTTTTAATAGGGTTTGGCGTTTATCTCTTTTATCGCATAGCAATTATTTTTCTTAAGAGTAAAAAGACTATACACACAAACATATATGAAATGTTAATGCTTGCTACTATCTTTATGATATCTACATTTGCTTATAAACATCAAAAGACGCATATCTTAATAGCATTTTTAGTAATGTTTTTTATGAGTAAGCTCAAACAAGTTCAAGGGAGCTATGAGGAATGACACAATACTTAGTCACAACATTCAAAGATTCAACAGGACGTAAACATACACACGTAACTAAAGCTAAGAGTAATCAAAGGTTTACAGTTGTTGAGGCAGAGAGTAAAGAAGAAGCGAAAGAGAAGTACGAGAAACAAGTTAAAAGGGATGCAGTTATTAAAGTGGGTCAGTTGTTTGAAAATATAAGGGAGTGTGGGAAATGATTAAAAAACTTAAAAATATGGATGGGTTCGACATCTTTATTGTTGGAATACTGTCATTATTCGGTATAACCGCATTGCTACTTGTTGTCGCATTGCCTATCTATACAGTGGCTAGTTACCAAAACAAAGAAGTACATCAAGGGACAATTACAGATAAATATAACAAAAGACAAGATAAAGAGGACAAATTCTATATTGTATTAGATGATAAACAAGTCATCGAAAACTCAGACTTATTCTTCAAAGGAAAGTTTGATAGCGCAGACATACAAGCTAGGTTAAAAGTAGGTGATAAAGTAAAAGTTAAGACGATTGGATATAGAATACACTTTTTAAATTTATATCCGGTCTTATACGAAGTAAAGAAGGTAGATAAAAAATGATTAAGCAAATACTAAGATTATTATTCTTACTAGCGATGTATGAGTTAGGTAAGTATGTAACTGAGCAAGTATATATTATGATGACGGCTAATGATGATGTAGAGGCGCCGAGTGATTACGTCTTTCGAGCGGAGGTAAGTGAGTGATGTGGATTACTATGACTATTGTATTTGCTATATTGCTATTAGTTTGTATCAGTATTAATAGTGATCGTGCAAGGGAGATACAAGCGCTCAGATATATGAATGATTATCTACTTGATGAAGTAGTTAAAACTAAAGGATACAACGGGTTAAAAGAATACAGGATTGAATTAAAGCGAATGAATAACGATATTAAAAAGTAATTTATATTATCGGAGGTATTGCATTGAATGATAAAGATTGAGAAACACGATATCAAAAAGCTTGAAGAATACATTCAGCACATCGATAACTATCGAAGAGAGTTGAAGATGCGAGAATATGAATTACTTGAAAGTCATGAACCAGATAATGCGGGAGCTGGCAAAAGTAATTTGCCGGGTAACCCGATTGAACGATGTGCAATAAAGAAGTTTAGTGATAACAGGTACAATACATTAAGAAATATAGTTAACGGTGTAGATAGATTGATAGATGAAAGTGATGAGGATACGCTTGAGTTATTAAGGTTTAGATATTGGGATTGTCCTATTGGTTGTTATGAATGGGAAGATATAGCACATTACTTTGGTACAAGTAAGACAAGTATATTACGTAGAAGGAATGCACTGATCGATAAGTTAGCAAAGTATATTGGTTATGTGTAGCGGACTTTTACCCTATGTAAGTCCGCATTAAAACAGTTTATTATGTTAGTATCAGATTAATATTTAAAGTTATTAAATGCTAATACGACGCATGAACAAGAGGCGCATCACTATGTGATGTGTCTTTTTATTTATGAGGTATGAACATGTTCAAACTAATAGTAAATACATTACTACACATCAAGTATAGATGAGTCTTGATACTACTTAAGTTATATAAGGTGAAACATTATGATGACTAAAGACGAACGCATACGATTCTATAAGTCTAAAGAATGGCAAACAACAAGAAAAAGAGTGCTAGAAAGAGATAATTATGAATGTCAACAATGTAAGAGAGACGGCAAGTTAACGACATATGACAAAAGCAAGCGTAAGTCGTTGGATGTAGATCATATATTATCGCTAGAACATCATCCGGAGTTTGCTCATGACTTAAACAATTTAGAAACACTGTGTATTAAATGTCACAACAAAAAAGAAAAGAGATTTATAAAAAAAGAAAATAAATGGAAAGACGAAAAATGGTAAATACCCCCGGGTCAAAAAAATCAAAAGCGATCAAAATACTTGGGGAACGGGCAGGGGCTCGACTTCGCGATAATTTTAAAAATCCATGTATAACCCCCCTCTTATAACCATTTTAAGGCAGGTGATGAAATGGAGATTATAGTTGATGAAAACTTAGTGCTTAAAGAAAAAGAAAGGCTGCAAGTATTATATAAAGACATACCTAGCAATAAATTAAAAGTAGTTGATGGTTTAATTATTCAAGCAGCAAGGCTACGTGTAATGCTTGATTACATGTGGGAAGACATAAAAGAAAAAGGTGACTATGATTTATTTACTCAATCTGAAAAGGCGCCACCATATGAAAGGGAAAGACCAGTAGCCAAACTATTTAATGCTAGAGATGCTGCATATCAAAAAATAATCAAACAATTATCGGATTTATTGCCCGAAGAGAAAGAAGACACAGAAACGCCATCTGATGATTACCTATGATTAGTAATAAATACGTTGATGAATATATAAATTTGTGGAAACAAGGAAAGATAATTTTAAATAAAGAAAGAATTGATCTCTTTAATTATCTACAAAAACATATATATTCACGAGATGATGTATATTTTGATGAACAGAAAATCGAGGATTGTATCAAATTTATTGAAAAATGGTATTTTCCAACATTACCATTTCAAAGGTTTATCATAGCTAATATATTTCTTATAGATAAAAATACAGATGAAGCTTTCTTTACAGAATTTGCTATTTTCATGGGACGTGGAGGCGGGAAAAACGGTCTAATAAGTGCTATTAGTGATTTTCTTTCTACGCCCTTACACGGAGTTAAAGAATATCACATCTCCATTGTTGCTAATAGTGAAGATCAAGCAAAAACATCGTTTGATGAAATCAGAACCGTTTTAATGGATAACAAACGAAATAAGACGGGTAAAACGCCAAAAGCTCCTTATGAAGTTAGTAAAGCAAAAATAATAAACCGTGCAACTAAATCGGTTATTCGATATAACACATCAAACACAAAAACCAAAGACGGTGGACGTGAGGGGTGTGTTATTTTTGATGAAATTCATTATTTCTTTGGTCCTGAAATGGTAAACGTCAAACGTGGTGGATTAGGTAAAAAGAAAAATAGAAGAACGTTTTATATAAGTACTGATGGTTTTGTTAGAGAGGGTTATATCGATGCAATGAAGAACAAAATTGCAAGTGTATTAAGTGGCAAGGTTAAAAATAGTAGATTGTTTGCTTTTTATTGTAAGTTAGACGATCCAAAAGAAGTTGATGACAGACAGACGTGGGAAAAGGCGAACCCAATGTTACATAAACCGTTATCAGAATACGCTAAAACACTGCTAAGCACGATTGAAGAAGAATATAACGATTTACCATTCAACCGTTCAAATAAGCCCGAATTCATGACTAAGCGAATGAATTTGCCTGAAGTTGACCTTGAAAAAGTAATAGCACCATGGAAAGAAATACTAGCGACTAATAGAGAGATACCAAATTTAGATAATCAAATGTGTATTGGTGGTTTAGACTTTGCAAACATTCGAGATTTTGCAAGTGTAGGGCTATTATTCCGAAAAAACGATGATTACATTTGGTTAGGACATTCGTTTGTAAGACAAGGGTTTTTGGATGATGTCAAATTAGAACCTCCTATTAAAGAATGGGAAAAAATGGGATTATTGACCATTGTCGATGATGATGTCATTGAAATTGAATATATAGTTGATTGGTTTTTAAAGGCTAGAGAAAAATATGGGCTTGAAAAAGTCATAGCTGATAATTATAGAACTGATATTGTAAGACGTGCGTTTGAGGATGCTGGCATAAAACTTGAAGTACTTAGAAATCCAAAAGCAATACATGGATTACTTGCACCACGTATCGATACAATGTTTGCGAAACATAACGTAATATATGGAGACAATCCTTTGATGCGTTGGTTTACTAATAATGTTGCAGTAAAGGTTAAACCCGATGGTAATAAAGAATATATTAAAAAAGATGAAAATAGAAGAAAAACCGATGGGTTCATGGCTTTTGTTCACGCATTATATAGAGCAGACGATATAGTAGACAAAGACATGTCTAAAGCGCTTGATGCATTAATGAGTATAGATTTCTAATAGAGGAGGTGAGACATGAGTATTCTAGAAAAGATATTTAAAACTAGGAAAGATATAACATATATGCTTGATTTAGATATGATAGAAGATCTATCACAACAAGCGTATGTGAAACGTTTAGCGATTGATAGTTGTATTGAATTTGTTGCGCGAGCTGTCGCTCAAAGTCATTTTAAAGTATTGGAAGGTAATAGAATTCAAAAGAATGATGTTTACTACAAGTTAAATATAAAACCAAATACTGACTTATCAAGCGATAGTTTTTGGCAACAAGTTATATATAAACTAATTTATGATAACGAGGTTTTAATCGTAGTAAGTGACAGCAAAGAATTACTTATCGCAGATAGCTTTTACAGAGAAGAGTACGCTTTGTATGATGATATATTCAAAGATGTAACGGTTAAAGATTATACTTATCAACGTACTTTCACAATGCAAGAGGTCATATATTTAAAGTACAACAACAATAAAGTGACACACTTTGTAGAAAGTCTATTCGAAGATTACGGGAAAATATTCGGAAGAATGATAGGTGCACAATTAAAAAACTATCAAATAAGAGGGATTTTGAAATCTGCCTCTAGCGCATATGACGAAAAGAATATAGAAAAATTACAAGCGTTCACAAATAAATTATTCAATACTTTTAATAAAAATCAACTAGCAATCGCGCCTTTGATAGAAGGTTTTGATTATGAGGAATTATCTAATGGTGGTAAGAATAGTAACATGCCTTTTTCTGAATTGAGTGAGCTAATGAGAGATGCAATAAAAAATGTTGCGTTGATGATTGGTATACCTCCAGGTTTGATTTACGGAGAAACAGCTGATTTGGAAAAAAACACGCTTGTATTTGAGAAGTTCTGTTTAACACCTTTATTAAAAAAGATTCAGAACGAATTAAACGCGAAACTCATAACACAAAGCATGTATTTGAAAGATACAAGAATAGAAATTGTCGGTGTGAATAAAAAAGACCCACTTCAATATGCTGAAGCAATTGACAAACTTGTAAGTTCTGGTTCATTTACAAGGAATGAGGTGCGGATTATGTTAGGTGAAGAACCATCAGACAATCCTGAATTAGACGAATACCTGATTACTAAAAACTACGAAAAAGCTAACAGTGGTGAAAATGATGAAAAAGAAAAAGATGAAAACACTTTGAAAGGTGGTGATGAAGATGAAAGCGGAGATTAAAGGCGTCATCGTTTCCAACGAAGATAAATGGGTTTACGAAATGCTTGGTATGGATTCGACTTGTCCTAAAGATGTTTTAACACAACTAGAATTTAGTGATGAAGATGTTGATATTATAATTAACTCAAATGGTGGTAACCTAGTAGCTGGTAGTGAAATATATACACATTTAAGAGCTCATAAAGGCAAAGTGAATGTTCGTATCACAGCAATAGCAGCAAGTGCGGCATCGCTTATCGCAATGGCTGGTGACCACATCGAAATGAGTCCGGTTGCTAGAATGATGATTCACAATCCTTCAAGTATTGCGCAAGGAGAAGCGAAAGATCTAAATCATGCTGCAGAAACATTAGAACATGTTGGTCAAATAATGGCTGAGGCATATGCGGTTAGAGCTGGTAAAAACAAACAAGAACTTGTAGAAATGATGGCTAGGGAAACGTGGCTAAATGCTGATGAAGCCATTGAACAAGGTTTTGCGGATAGTAAAATGTTTGAAAACGACAATATGCAAATTGTAGCAAACAATACACAAGTGTTATCGAAAGATGTATTAAATCGTGTAACAGCTTTGGTAAGTAAAACGCCAGAGGTTAACATTGATATTGACGCAATAGCAAATAAAGTAATTGAAAAAATAAATATGAAAGAAAAGGAATCAGAAATCGATGTTGCAGATAGTAAAGTATCAGCAAATGGATTTTCAAGATTCCTTTTTTAATACAAAAAATAGGAGGTCATAAAATGACTATAAATTTATCGGAAACATTCGCAAATGCGAAAAACGAATTTATTAATGCAGTAAACAACGGTGAACCGCAAGAAAGACAAAATGAATTGTACGGTGACATGATTAACCAACTATTTGAAGAAACTAAATTACAAGCAAAAGCAGAAGCTGAAAGAGTTTCTAGTTTACCTAAATCAGCACAATCTTTGAGTGCAAACCAAAGAAGTTTCTTCATGGATATCAATAAAAACGTTAACTATAAAGAAGAAAAACTTTTGCCAGAAGAAACAATTGATAGAATTTTTGAAGATTTGACGACGAATCATCCGTTATTAGCTGATTTAGGTATTAAAAACGCTGGTTTGCGTTTGAAGTTCTTAAAATCTGAAACTTCTGGCGTAGCCGTTTGGGGTAAAATCTATGGTGAAATTAAAGGTCAATTAGATGCTGCGTTCAGTGAAGAAACAGCAATTCAAAATAAATTGACAGCGTTTGTTGTTTTACCAAAAGATTTAAATGATTTTGGTCCTGCGTGGATTGAAAGATTTGTTCGTGTTCAAATCGAAGAAGCATTTGCAGTGGCGCTTGAAACTGCGTTCTTAAAAGGTACTGGTAAAGACCAACCAATCGGCTTAAACCGTCAAGTACAAAAAGGTGTATCGGTAACTGAGGGTGCTTATCCAGAGAAAGAAGAACAAGGTACGCTTACATTTGCTAATCCGCGCGCTACGGTTAATGAATTGACGCAAGTGTTTAAATACCACTCAACTAACGAGAAAGGTAAATCAGTAGCGGTTAAAGGTAATGTAACAATGGTTGTTAATCCGTCCGATGCTTTTGAGGTTCAAGCACAGTATACACATTTAAATGCAAATGGCGTATATGTTACTGCTTTACCATTTAATTTGAATGTTATCGAGTCTACAGTCCAAGAAGCAGGTAAGGTTTTAACGTACGTTAAAGGTTTATATGATGGTTATTTAGCTGGTGGTATTAATGTTCAGAAATTTAAAGAAACACTTGCGTTAGATGATATGGATTTATACACTGCAAAACAATTTGCTTACGGCAAAGCGAAAGATAATAAAGTTGCTGCTGTTTGGAAATTAGATTTAAAAGGACATAAGCCAGCTTTAGAAGGTACCGAAGAAACACTATAAAATTTTATGAGGTGATAAAATGGTGAAATTTAAAGTTGTTAGAGCTTTTAAAGACATAGAGCACAATCAACACAAGTACAAAGTAGGGGAGTTGTATCCAGCTGAAGGGTATAACAATCCTCGTGTTGAATTGTTGACAAATCAAATCAAAAATAAGTACGACAAAGTTTATATCGTACCTTTAGATAAGCTGACAAAACAAGAATTATTAGAACTATGCGAATCATTACAAAAAAAAGCGTCTAGTTCAATGGTTAAAAGTGAAATCGTCGACTTATTGAATGGTGAAGACAATGACGATTGATGATTTGCTTGTCAAATTTAAATCACTTGAAAAGATTGACCATAATTCAGAGGATGAGTACTTAAAGCAGTTGTTAAAAATGTCGTACGAGCGTATAAAAAATCAGTGCGGAGTTTTTGAATTAGAGAATTTAATAGGTCAAGAATTGATACTTATACGCGCTAGATATGCTTATCAAGATTTATTAGAACACTTCAACGATAATTACAGACCTGAAATAATAGATTTTTCGTTATCTCTAATGGAGGTATCAGAAGATGAAGAAAGTGTTTAAAAAACCTAGAATTACAACTAAACGTTTAAATACTCGTGTTCATTTTTATAAGTATACTGAAAATAATGGTCCAGAAGCTGGAGAAAAAGAAGAAAAATTATTATATAGCTGTTGGGCGAGTATTGATGGTGTCTGGTTACGTGAATTAGAACAAGCTATCTCAAACGGAACCCAAAATGACATTAAATTGTATATTCGTGATCCGCAAGGTGATTATTTACCCAGTGAAGAACATTATCTTGAAATTGAATCAAGATATTTCAAAAATCGTTTGAATATAAAGCAAGTATCACCAGATTTGGATAATAAAGACTTTATTATGATTCGTGGAGGATATAGTTCATGAGTGTGAAAGTGATAGGTGATAAAGCATTAGAAAGAGAATTAGAAAAACGTTTTGGCATAAAAGAGATGGTAAAAGTTCAAGATAAGGCGTTAATAGCTGGTGCTAAGGTAATTGTTGAAGAAGTAAAAAAACAACTAAAGCCCTCAAAAGATACGGGAGCATTAATTAATGAGGTAAGTTTTAGTAAACCTGAATGGATAAATGGAAAACGTACAATTACTGTTCATTGGCGAGGTTCTAAAGACCGTTATAAAATCGTACATTTAATTGAATATGGACACGTTCAAAAAGGAACAGGTAAATTTATCAAACCTAAAGCTATGGGCGGTGTTAATAGAGCAATAAGACAAGGGCAAAATAAGTATTTTGAGACGCTAAAAAGGGAGTTGAAAAAATTGTGATTGATATTTTGTACAAAGTTCATGAAGTGATTAGTCAAGACAGAATTATTAGAGAGCACGTAAATATCAATAATATTAAGTTCAATAAATACCCTAATGTAAAAGATACTGATGTACCTTTTATTGTTATTGACGATATCGACGACCCAATACCTACAACTTATACTGACGGAGATGAGTGTGCATATAGTTATATTGTCCAAATAGATGTTTTTGTTAAGTACAATGATGAATATAATGCGAGAATCATAAGAAATAAGATATCTAATCGCATTCAAAAGTTATTATGGTCTGAACTAAAAATGGGAAATGTTTCAAATGGAAAACCGGAATATATAGAAGAATTTAAAACATATAGAAGCTCTCGCGTTTACGAGGGCATTTTTTATAAGGAGGAAAATTAAATGGCAGTAAAACATGCAAGTGCGCCAAAGGCGTATATTAACATTACTGGTTTAGGTTTCGCTAAATTAACGAAAGAAGGCGCGGAATTAAAATATAGTGATATTACAAAAACAAGAGGATTACAAAAAATTGGTGTTGAAACTGGAGGAGACTTGAAAACAGCATATGCTGATGGTGGTCCAATCGAATCAGGGAACACAGACGGAGAAGGTAAAATTTCGTTACAAATGCATGCTTTCCCTAAAGAGATTCGCAAAATAGTATTCAATGAAGAGTATGATGAAGACGGTGTTTATAAAGAAACTCAAGGTAAACAAAACAACTATGTAGCAATTTGGTTCAGACAAGAGCGTCGAGACGGCACATTTAGAACGGTTTTATTACCTAAAGTCATGTTTACAAATCCTAAAATCGATGGAGAAACGGCTGAGAAAGATTGGGATTTCTCAAGTGAAGAGGTTGAAGGTGAGGCACTTTTCCCTTTAGTTGATAATAAAAAGTCAGTACGTAAGTATATCTTTGATTCAGCTAACATGACAAATCATGATGGAGACGGTGAAAAAGGCGAAGAGGCTTTCTTAAAGAAAATTTTAGGCGAAGAATATACTGGAAACGTGACAGAGGGTAACGAAGAAACTTTGTAACAAAACCGGCTTCATCGGAAACTGCGGTAAAGTCGGTTAATATACCAGATAGCATTAAAACACTTAAAGTTGGCGACACATACGATTTAAATGTTGTAGTAGAGCCATCTAATCAAAGTAAGTTATTGAAATACACAACAGATCAAACGAATATTGTATCAATCAATAGTGATGGTCAAGTTACTGCGGAAGCACAAGGCATTGCTACGGTTAAAGCAACAGTTGGTAATATGAGTGACACTATAACAATAAATGTAGAAGCATAAGAGGGGGCAACCCCTCTATTTTATTTGAAAATAAGGAGAGTATTATAAAATGGCAAAATTAAAACGTAACATTATTCAATTAGTAGAAGACCCGAAAGCAAATGAAATTAAATTACAAACGTACTTAACACCACACTTCATTTCATTTGAAATTGTATACGAAGCAATGGATTTAATCGATGATATTGAGGACGAAAATAGCACGATGAAACCAAGAGAAATCGCTGACAGATTGATGGATATGGTTGTAAAAATTTACGATAACCAATTCACAGTTAAAGACCTAAAAGAACGTATGCATGCACCTGATGGAATGAATGCACTTCGTGAACAAGTGATTTTCATTACTCAAGGTCAGCAAACTGAGGAAACTAGAAATTTTATCCAGAACATGAAATAAAGCCTGAAGATTTAACATATAAAGCAATGTTGAAAAATATGGATACTCTCATGATGGACTTAATTGAAAATGGTAAAGACGCTAACGAAGTTTTAAAAATGCCATTTCATTATGTACTTTCCATATATCAAAATAAAAACAATGACATTTCTGAAGAAAAAGCAGAGGCTTTAATTGATGCGTTTTAACCTTAACCGTTTGGTTAGGGTTATTTTTTTGAACTTTTTTAGAAAGGAGGTAAAAAATGGGAGAAAGAATAAAAGGTTTATCTATAGGTTTGGATTTAGATGCAGCAAATTTAAATAGATCATTTGCAGAAATCAAACGAAACTTTAAAACTTTAAATTCTGACTTAAAATTAACCGGTAACAACTTCAAATATACCGAAAAATCAACTCATAGTTACAAACAAAGGATTAAAGAACTTGATGGAACTATCACAGGTTATAAGAAAAACGTTGATGATTTAGCCAAGCAATATGGCAAGGTATCTCAAGAACAGGGCGAAAACAGCGCGGAAGCTCAAAAATTACGACAAGAATATAACAAACAAGCAAATGAGCTGAATTTTTTAGAAAAAGAACTAGAAAAAACAACAACTGAGTTTGAAGAGTTCAAAAAAGCTCAAGTTGAAGCTCAAAGAATGGCAGAAAGTGGCTGGGGAAAAACCAGTAAAGTTTTTGAAAGTATGGGACCTAAATTAACAAAAATGGGTGATGGTTTAAAATCCATTGGTAAAGGTTTGATGATTGGTGTAACTGCACCTGTTTTAGGTATTGCAGCAGCATCAGGAAAAGCTTTTGCAGAAGTTGATAAAGGTTTAGATACAGTTACCCAAGCAACAGGAGCAACCGGCGGAGAGCTTAAGAAGTTGCAGAATTCATTTAAAGATGTTTATGGCAACTTTCCAGCAGACGCTGAGACTGTAGGCGGTGTTTTAGGGGAAGTTAACACAAGGTTAGGTTTCACTGGCAAAGAACTTGAGAGTGCCACAGAGTCATTCTTGAAATTTAGTCACATAACAGGTTCTGACGGCGTACAAGCCGTTCAATTAATTACGCGTGCAATGGGTGATGCAGGTATTGAAGCTGATGAGTATCAAAGTGTACTTGATATGGTAGCGAAAGCAGCACAGGCTAGCGGTATAAGTGTTGATACATTAGCTGATAGCATTACTAAATACGGTGCTCCAATGAGGGCTATGGGCTTTGAGATGAAAGAATCAATCGCTTTATTCTCTCAATGGGAGAAATCAGGTGTTAATACTGAAATAGCCTTCAGTGGTTTGAAAAAAGCTATATCCAATTGGGGTAAAGCGGGTAAAGACCCAAGAGAAGAATTTAAGAAGACATTAGCAGAAATTGAAAGGACACCGGATATAGCTAGCGCAACAAGTTTAGCGATTGAAGCATTTGGTGCAAAAGCAGGTCCTGATTTAGCAGATGCTATTAAAGGCGGTCGCTTTAGTTACCAAGAGTTCTTAAAAACTATCGAAGATTCGCAAGGAACGGTCAATCAGACATTTAAAGATTCTGAAAGTGGCTCCGAAAGATTTAAAGTAGCAATGAATAAACTTAAATTAGTAGGTGCTGATGTATGGGCTTCTATTGAAAGTGCGTTTGCTCCAGTCATGGAAGAATTAATCAAAAAGCTATCTGTAGCAGTTGATTGGTTTTCAAGTTTAAGTGATGGATCTAAAAGGTCGATTGTTATATTCGGTGGTATTGCTGCTGCAATTGGTCCTGTAGTTTTTGGATTAGGTGCATTCATAAGCACAATTGGCAACGCAGTAACTGTATTAGCTCCATTATTAGCTAGTATTGTAAAGGCTGGCGGATTGATTAGTTTTTTATCAACTAAAGTGCCTATTTTAGGAACAGTCTTCACAGCATTAACTGGTCCAATTGGTATCGTGTTAGGTGTACTGGCTGGTTTAGCAGTCGCATTTACAATAGCTTATAAGAAATCTGAAACATTCAGAAATTTTGTTAATGGTGCAATTAACAGTGTTAAACAAACGTTTAGTAATTTCATTCAATTTATCCAACCTTTCATTGATTCCGTTAAAAACGTCTTTAAACAAGCGGTTTCAGCAATCGTTGATTTCGCTAAAGATATTTGGAGTCAAATTAATGGATTCTTTAATGAAAACGGAATTTCTATTGTTCAAGCGCTTCAAAATATATGCAATTTTATCAAAGCTATATTTGAATTTATCTTAAATTTTGTAATTAAACCAATCATGTTTGCGATTTGGCAAGTGATGCAATTTATTTGGCCGGCGGTTAAAGCCTTGATTGTCAGTACTTGGGAGAATATAAAAGGAGTAATACAAGGTGCTTTAAATATCATACTTGGCTTTATTAAGTTCTTTTCAAGTTTATTCACTGGTAATTGGCGAGGTGTTTGGGACGGTATTGTGATGATACTAAAAGGCACTGTGCAGTTAATTTGGAATTTAATACAACTGTGGTTTG
>NZ_JACYHC010000454.1:0-4854 GCF_017152085.1 Staphylococcus sp. EG-SA-2 | reverse complement strand
AATTAGTGTTTCATGTGCATTTTGCCCATGTCATGAATTTTCATCATTAAACCGTGAGGGACGTCATCATGGTCAACTTTTTTAACTTTAACAATTTTATCTGAATCTGCTAATTTATAAACAATTACAAAATCACCTTTTTTAACTTTAACATCTGAATCTGAAGGTAATTTAACATTTTTTTCAATACTTTCATCTTTTTCACTAATCATTTTTTCAATAGTAGTATTATCTTTCATAATTCCATAGTATGTATCTTTCTTTCCGCCAGTCATCATCATGATTACTAATACAATACATACAATTAACATGATGGCGATTAAACTAATACCAAGACCAAAACCTTTTTTCTTTTTCATGGTTCATCAATCTCCTTAAATGTAGTTAATTCTGTTATACCTAAAAGTGCAACAGTTTGCAAATGCAGTATTTATATTACATAAAATTAATTTAAAAAGACACACCCTAATCACGTTAAATGTGAATAAAGTGTGTCTAAAAACAATACATTGCAAATTGGATTGTAAACATATTAAACACTTTAATTATAGCGAGTTATTTTAAGTATTTAACATTGTTATATCTAGAATTCATAAAAGTTATTTCCTATATATACTTTGTGTTATAAATCGATTTTGATAGGTGTATCTAATGATTTGTCATTCATCAATTTAACAGATTGTGGTGTCACCTTTAAAACACAAAGTTCTGGGTCTTCTTTTGAACTGAAAAAGCTTTTATCTTGAGTCTCCCATAACCAATCGATTACTTTTTGATCAGTAACTACTTCTATCGTGGCTTCCATTTCAACGAAACTACGATTAGTTGTGTCGTTATAGCCTAACAAAACATATGCTGCTGGATTATCTTTAATTTCTTTGACCTTAGCAGAATGGATATTCGTTTTAGTATATAAAGTAAGACCATCATTATAAAAGACCATATATCTACTATTAGGTTTGTTATTATATGCAGTTGATAATACACCAACTTTTGACGTTGCTAACACGTTTTCAATTGCTTGAATTGCTTGTGAGTTACTCATTACATATCATCTCCTTATGATATAAATAGCCTTTAACGTAAGAAACTAAACACAAGAGGACTGTTAGTATTTAGCTTGGTTTAAAGCAAATATATTTAACCTCGTCGTGATTTAACTTGAGTTCAAATGTACGACCAGTTTCTTCTTGAACTGCAAGCTCCGTTTTAGGGTAATTCGTTTTGTCTAATTCATCTAAAATTTCTTTTTCTATATAAACAAGTTGATCGCTTATTGGAAGCAAATGTTGAATTGAACCATGTTCATGATTCAATGTTTTAATAATCATCAAAGAGTCTTGAGGTAATTCATTATGGAAAATGAAATCTTGTTTTACGTCTGACATATATCGATCATTAATTTTATTGAATAATAAGAAATGGTAGTTATTATCTTTACGACTCAATACATAATTATTTGTAATTTCAATATCTTCATTAACAAAAGGTCTAAACATTTTATATAAATGCATTAATGGTAGGGGGCTACCATATTTGTTGTACAAGGAAATATAATTTGAATGGTCATCTAATAATTGATAGCTAATGCCACCGCCATATCGTAATAATGCGATTAAGTGATACACTATGTCAGATAATTGAATTGGATTCTTACCATCATTAGTATATTTAAATCCGCTTACAGACAGGTTATTATATACAAATTGTGTTGATGATATACCTGAATCTAAAATAAATTTCTTATACTGTTCAAAATGAGTGTCAGTTTGATGATAGTGTTGGTTTTTAGTGATAAGATGTGTTGCAGTTTTTGAATTTTCAATATCAATAAAGTAATAATGGAATTTAAGACGCTGCATGACATCATAAACTTGTTCCACGGTTGAATAAGTTTCTAAAAAGCCATCGACTGTCACACTATATTTAATTTCTTTATTTTTGTTTTTAATTTTAAGATGACATAAATGAATTTCTTCTGCTGTCATAGAATTAGAGCAAAATACGAGCATAAATTTAACTAATTTCTTGCTTGTCTTATAGTCTTGATTGCCTTGTAAAAATGTTAGTATTAACTGCTTCATCGTTTCGAATTGTTGTGTTGATTTAATAGCGATTGCTAAACCTATATTTTTTTCGAAAAGCTTTTCAAAACATCTATTTAACAGGTTGTAATTCGTTTGGCTAATCTCAATATCGTGAATATCGTCAATGAAAACGACAGGTTTTGGTAAGTGCTCAAAGTTAATATCGTAATATTCATTGAAAATAAATTGAAATAGTTCATTGAAATTACTAAATCGAACAAATACTTTGGCACGCTGACTTCGATCTTTCGGATTAAAATCATCTATATGAATATCTGTTGTATTTGTAGCCAGTTGAGCTGTTAAATCAATTGTTGAAATTAACTCAGTGAATTGTGATACGTTATCTTGTTGGAAGTGTATTTGTGGTGGTTCAGTAATCTTGGAAACGAGTGAACGGAACTGTTTAGGACTAAAATGCAAGTAATTCTTAAATTGATTTGCAAAATTTGTATGACTGTTAAAACCGGCCAATTCAGAAACAGTTGTAATAGAATGTTTTGTAGAAAGTAATAAATTGATGGCGTTAACAAGTTTAATACTTGTAAAATAATCTTTAAAATTCATACTCAAATATCGAACAAAAAGATTAGAACAATATGATTCAGAGATGTTGCAATGCATCGCTATATCTTTTAAAGACAAGTGCGCATCAATATTGTCATGAATATAGTTTACACAGTCTATGAACACCGGATTGCTTAAAGCAATATTTGGTAAATATTCATGATCTATTCTTATAAAAGCTTCTTTAAGTAAAGTGTCTATAATACTTTGACCTATATTTTTCCCCATTAAAGAAGAACTTGTTGGTGTACTGATTAAATCGGCAATTAATGACTTAATATAATTACTTGATTGTAATAAATGACGATCTAAATAACCATTAAAGAAATCATCATCTTGTTGATAAAAATAAAAAACGGGTATCATTAATTCGATTATATTTTCGCCGTGGTTAATATTATAAATATCACCATGGTTAATTAAGATAATATAATTACTTACGTCTTTGGTTTCACCATTAATCGTAATATTGAGTTTACTTGTAAGTGAAAATAGCACCATAATATTATTAATATTACGACTTGGTATTGTCGATAATGTATGATGTATTTTAAGTTGGCATGTCATATTTCTCTCTCCTGCCTAATATATATTGAAATCTATCATTTAAATGTAAAACATGGAAATTTTTAAAATCATGGATAGTATACCTATTATAGTTGAATATTTTTGAAAAGGTAATAGTGAAAAATAAAAGAAATTAATGAAAACTCCTAGGAAAACGCTTGTTTTTATGCATTGTGCACAATATAAAAGTAAAATTAGAAAGATAGTAAGCAAAATTTGGAAATTTTCGATAGAGTCTAATTAAATTATTTGGTGCATAATTAATATAGATTTCAAACCTATGTATTTCAAAAAACAATACATAGCCATTTTGAACTAACTTGCTAATCTTTTATTGATATTCAACTATGTTATAAAAAAAGCAAATTGACCAAAATGGAAGTTTGAATCAAAAAACATTAAATGTACCCATGACTTAAATTTTATCGCCATTATTTAAGTTTGGACATACACTTTTGTCATCAAACGCTGAAAATTAGTACGATTGAAATCACTTCTTGTTATAAAAATTCTTAGTAGCCCTGTTACAAAATATTCGCTACAAATTATTCAAATCAACAACAATAACCATCAACTAAGAAATTTTAAACAATCTACTAAAAAATAAAGCGTTTAAAAGTTCTGTTTAGAAAACATCAAGATAAGTATAAACATCTAGAAAAGTGAACATCTAAGAAAATCCATCTAGTTATTGCCGTAACAATTAGAATAATCATTTGAAAAAGTGCATTAGACAACGAAATTCACCATCAAGATAATGAAGCAACAAGAAACAGCACACATCAATGAATTAACACCTTAGATTCATCATGAGAAAATGCATGGCACAACTAGATTTACCATCAAGATAATTCTTAAGCAGCGAAGAATTAACATCTAGAAATGCATAAACATCTTAGATTTTACATCAAGAGATGCGATAACTATAAACAACTAGAAACGTCACCAAGATAGTGCAACAACAAAGAATCAGCATCTTGAAATCGCACTAACATCTAAGAATCAACATCAAGTATTATATTAACATCATAGATAACTTCATCAAGACAGGCATCCACATCTAAGAAACTCATCTAGAATAGCTAACACCTAACATCAAAGAATATTCATCAAGAACAGTATCTAACAGAACTTTTTGACTATATATGAATTAATTATGTTACTAGCTAAATCATCTATTATTAACTTTCACACTCAATTTCTACATCTAATATCAATTTATTAACAATAGAATTAGCAGCAACAAGATATTACTTAAAATTACTCCCCCGAATTTAAAATATAAACAATGTAATAATTAAGGGTATAAATTGATTTATGCTGTAACTAATTAAATGTGTATGGTATCTTCTAACATCATGAAACGCATCTTAATATAGATATGTACATTTAAACCTTGAGAGATAGATTATAGTAAACTTTAGTACAAAGTATGAATTGCTGAACTCCAATGACTACTATTTGTCCGTTACAACTAAAGTTTCAATCTATCTCTTTCTTTTTGTGTTTAAAACACGACTTTGTAGTAAATATTGAACATCATATTTATTAGCAAGTTCTGCTAAAAAATCTAATAAAGTTTGGGTGTCGATTTTACCATTAATAAAATCAGCTTTAAGTAGTTTTGATTGTT
>NZ_JACYHC010000453.1:0-4862 GCF_017152085.1 Staphylococcus sp. EG-SA-2 | reverse complement strand
GTTTCACCTGATTGAGAAATATAAACGAACAATGGTTTTTCAGATAATAATGGCATGTTGTAGACAAACTCTGATGCAACGTGTACTTCAGTTGGTACGCCAGCCCATTTTTCTAAAAATTCTTTACCTACTAAACCTGCATGGTAGCTTGTACCTGCTGCAATAACGTAAATGCGGTCTGCTTCTTTAACATCATTGATGATGTCTTGATCAATTTTCAAGTTACCTTCTGCATCTTGATATTCTTGAATAATACGACGCATTACTGCTGGTTGTTCATGAATTTCTTTTAACATGTAGTGTGCATAAACACCTTTTTCAGCATCTGATGCATCAATTTCAGCAATATATGAATCACGTTCTACAACGTTTCCATCTGCATCTTTAATAATAACTTCATCTTTTTTAACAATAACGATTTCATGGTCATGGATTTCTTTATATTCGCTTGTCACTTGTAACATTGCAAGTGCGTCTGATGCGATAACATTGAAACCTTCACCAACACCTAATAATAATGGTGATTTATTTTTAGCAACATAGATTGTGTCTTTGTCTTCAGCATCTAATAAACCTAATGCATATGAACCATGTAATAATGACACAACTTTTGTAAATGCTTCTTCAGTTGAAAGTCCTTGATTTGAAAAGTATTCAACTAATTGAACGATAACTTCTGTATCTGTTTCTGAAATGAATGATACACCTTGTAAGTATTCACCTTTTAACTCTTCATAGTTTTCAATAACACCGTTATGAACTAGAGTAAAACGGCCATTTGATGATTGATGTGGATGAGAGTTTTCATGATTCGGTACACCGTGTGTTGCCCAACGTGTGTGACCGATTCCAACAGGTCCATCAAAATCGCTACTATCAGCAACTTTACGTAATTCTGCAATACGACCTTTTTCTTTAAATACAGTTGTATTATCATCATTTACTACCGCGATACCTGCAGAGTCATAACCTCTGTATTCTAATTTTTCTAAACCTTTTAATAATAATTCTTTGGCATTATCATAGCCAATATAACCAACAATTCCACACATAACGACATTTTCCTCCATATTGGAATAGTACGCGTAAATTATGATTTATTGCCGATAATTTAGATTGACAATCTGCTTTCATAATATAAATAGGAACATGCTATTATCGCATTCATCCATAACAAATTAAGCATAGTTATTTTTACAACTATACAAATTGCTCACACTGTACTTTCCATATTAATATTTTTTATATTCAATTTCTGGCGATCTTATTAACTTTGTCCATTAAGTCACCCTAATGTTTTACTTAATAAGCTAACGAATGAGCCACATCCGGGATAGCATCCGCCGATCTATTCGATCACTATCCTCCTCGTCTACAAATACATATATTGCACTCTATAAAGGCCACTCATATATTAACCTTTAATCTTCAAATACAAATATTTATTTGCACAGGCGCTTTAACTGTACTGCCGAACTTTCCCCCTTTCCATTAATCATTATTGTACAACGGTGTTGTTTTGTTTTGCAAATATTTTCACAATAAAATTTTAAAAATCCTAAAACAATTTTTTTGTTTTACTTTTTCAAAATATCTATACTGTCACATTGATGACACTTTATTTAATTTTGTCACATTTATTTTGACAAAGTTGATTTTTGTTTATATTGAGTAACAAGTAACGTCTCTATACACTATATATAGTCACATATATTAAAAAAGAGGTGTAAATATGTCGCAAACTGAAGAGAAAAAAGGAATTGGTCGTCGCGTTCAAGCATTCGGATCATTTTTGAGTAGTATGATTATGCCAAACATTGGTGCATTCATCGCTTGGGGTTTCATCGCGGCCATTTTTATAGATAATGGATGGTTACCTAACAAAGATTTAGCTACTTTAGCAGGACCAATGATTACTTATTTAATCCCATTATTGATCGCATTTAGTGGTGGTCGTTTAATTTATGATTTACGTGGTGGTATCATCGCAGCAACAGCAACTATGGGGGTCATCGTTGCATTACCTGATACACCAATGTTACTTGGTGCAATGATTATGGGTCCACTTGTTGGTTGGTTAATGAAGAAGACCGACCAATTGATTCAACCTAGAACGCCACAAGGTTTTGAAATGTTATTTAATAACTTTTCTGCTGGTATTTTAGGATTTATCATGACGATTGCAGGATTTAAAATTTTAGCACCACTTATGAAATTTATTATGCATATTTTATCAGTGGCAGTTGAAGCATTAGTACATGCACACCTACTTCCACTTGTAAGTATTTTAGTAGAGCCTGCAAAAATTGTATTTTTAAACAATGCGATTAACCATGGTGTATTCACACCGCTTGGTGCAGATCAAGCTGCAAAAGCTGGTCAATCAATTTTATACACAATTGAATCTAACCCTGGACCAGGTTTAGGTATCTTACTTGCTTATATGATTTTTGGAAAAGGCACTGCAAAAGCAACGTCATATGGTGCTGGAATTATCCACTTCTTAGGTGGTATTCATGAAATTTATTTCCCATATGTATTAATGCGTCCTTTATTATTTATCGCTGTTATTTTAGGTGGAATGACTGGTGTTGCAACTTATCAAGCAACAGGATTTGGATTTAAAAGTCCCGCGTCACCAGGTTCATTTATAGTTTACTGTTTAAATGCACCTAGAGGTGAATTCTTGCACATGTTGCTCGGTGTCTTCCTTGCTGCACTTGTATCATTCGTTGTAGCTGCTTTAATTATGAAGTTCACTAGAGAACCAAAGCAGGATTTAGAAGCTGCGACAGCTCAAATGGAAAATACTAAAGGGAAAAAATCAAGCGTTGCTTCTAAGTTAGTATCTTCTGATAAAAATGTTAATACAGAAGAAAATGCTAGTGGTAATGTTAGTGAAACATCTTCATCAGATGATGATCCTGAAGCACTATTGGATAATTACAACACTGAAGATGTTGATGCACACAATTACAATAATATAAATCATGTTATTTTTGCCTGCGATGCGGGTATGGGTTCTAGTGCAATGGGTGCAAGCATGTTACGTAATAAATTTAAAAAGGCGGGCATTAATGATATTACAGTTACAAATACTGCGATTAATCAATTGCCAAAAGATGCTCAATTAGTTATCACTCAGAAAAAACTAACTGATCGTGCTATTAAACAAACACCAAATGCCATCCATATTTCAGTGGATAATTTCCTTAATTCACCAAGATATGAAGAACTTTTAAATAATCTAAAAAAAGATGATCAAGCATAATAATTAAATAAATTAAAAAATGGAGGATACCGCCATGTTATTGAGTACACGTGAAAAAGAAATGATAGCCCTATTGATTAAGTACCACAGTCAATATATCACTATACACGACATTGCTCAGCAACTTGCGGTGTCCTCTCGTACTATTCACCGTGAATTAAAAGGTGTTGAAGCATATTTAACTTCATTTTCATTAACTTTAGAACGCGCAAACAAAAAAGGGCTACGCATTGCTGGCGCAGATTCTGATTTAAACGATTTGAAGCAATCGATTGCACAACATCAAACCATTGACTTATCTGTTGAAGAGCAGAAAGTAATTATTATATACGCTTTGATACAAGCCAAGGAGCCAGTTAAACAATATAGTTTAGCGCAAGAAATTGGCGTTTCTGTCCAGACTTTAGCAAAGATGTTAGATGATTTAGAGCTTGATTTAAATAAGTACCAACTATCTTTATCTCGAAAGCGTGGCGAAGGCATTTACTTGGTAGGTACTGAATCAAAGAAACGTGAATTTTTAAGTCAATTAATGGTGAATAACTTAAATAGTACTAGCGTTTATTCAGTAATTGAAAATCATTTTGTCTTTCATTCATTAAATCAAATCCACAAAGACTTTGTTGACTTAGAGCGCATTTTTAATGTTGAAAGACTATTAATGGACTACCTAAGTGCCTTACCCTACCAACTTACCGAATCAAGTTATTTAACTTTAACTGTCCATATCGTGCTATCCATTTCACGTATAAAAAATGGAGAGTATGTCGCATTAAACGATGATATTTATGATTCTGTACAAAACACATTTGAACACAAAGTAGCAAGCGAACTTGCTGATAAACTTGGTCAAATATATGACGTCACGTTTAATCAGGCAGAAATTGCTTTCATTACTATCCATTTACGTGGAGCTAAACGAAAAAATCTTAATGATACATCATTAAATAATCGTTGTGAAGAAAACAAAATTAAAGCGTTTGTTAACAAAGTAGAAATGATTTCCGGTATGACATTTGCAGATTTGGATACTTTAGTAGATGGACTGACGCTACACCTTAATCCTGCAATCAATCGTTTGCAAGCTAATATCGAGACCTATAATCCGTTAACAGACATGATTAAGTTCAAATATCCAAGACTATTTGAAAATGTAAGATTAGCTTTAAATGATTGTTGGCCTGATTTGATTTTTCCAGAGAGTGAAATTGCTTTTATAGTTTTACACTTTGGTGGCTCGATTAAAAACCAAGGTAATCGATTTTTAAACATATTAGTCGTTTGCAGCAGTGGTATGGGAACTAGTCGTCTATTATCAACTCGTCTAGAGCAAGTTTTTAGTGAGATTGAGCGTATTACACAAGCATCAGTCAGCGATTTGAAGTCACTAGATTTAAGTCAATATGATGGCATTATTTCTACTGTGAATTTAGACATCGACTCCCCCTATTTAACGGTAAACCCATTATTACCAGATAGTGATATCAGTTATGTCGCACAGTTTTTAAATACAAAGTCTACGTTCCAAGAGACGCATGATAAATCATCAAACATGATTGATAAGGATGATGTTCATGTTGAAACGAAAGAT
>NZ_JACYHC010000452.1:0-4878 GCF_017152085.1 Staphylococcus sp. EG-SA-2 | reverse complement strand
CATCTACTCTATTTAGCAAATATCTCCCTATCCCAGCTAATCCACTGACAGTATCATAATTTAATGGATTTAATGGTTCTTGTAATATTTGATCAAATTTATTTTCTATTTCATTTACAATGTGACCATCAATATTATTTAAAATATTTTGATAATTTTTGCCATTTTGCGATGCTAAATCCATTGAAAATGCAATACCTGAAAGTCCACCAAACAAAGAATTGTTATATTGACCACTCTGTAAATATGGTGCTAATTTCATGATGTACTTATGCACAATTTGCTCAGTATTAATATCGAAAACTTTTTGATAAGCATCTAAAAACAAAATGATACCTGGTATACCATGTGATAAAGTTGAAGGTTCAAAATAATCGGTTTCAGTAGATGCTTTTGAAATGAAATCATCTACTTCTGAAATCTCTTGAAACTTCTTCTTCAATATTAGATTCATATCAATCATTTTTGTCACCACACCAATGCTTTTGAGTTTTAACAATTTCTTTTACAATAGATAAAACAAATGTTTCTTGATCCTTATCAATGCCAAATATTCGATTGCAGCGCATATGAATTAAGCTGCCAATAATCCTTGACCTTTTAGTAGTTAAAGTTTTTTTAAGCCCTTCATTTAATTTGCTCAAAATTTGGTTGCCATCTTTTAAAATTCGATAAATACCACTATAGTGTTTAGCCATATATTCAAAATTATTAGCAGGATTACATATAGTTACAAGTTCATTTTTAAAAGGTCTAATATCTTTACTTTTAAATGATGTAGGTACATAGTTATTAACAATTTCCATACGCTCTTCATTAGAAATTGAAAACATCTCAAATAAATACATTATTGAAATAGCAACAATATATGGTCGATCAAACTTAAAATCATTTTCAATAATATTGACAGCTAAATTCGTGTCATATTCAAAGAAGGCTTCTATTTCATTAATCGTGTTCTTTCCACCATATCTAAAAAATTCTGGCTCGTATGATACAAATTCATAATCTGAAACTTCTGTCGTTTGTCGAACATGTGGTAACCAATTCTTCAAGATGCTGTATATTTCTGCGTAATTTTCGTCATTCCTGAATAACCTCAACTTTAAAATGTCACCTTGTTTGATATAACGCATTAAAAAATATTTTTCTATATCTCCCTTATCTTTAAGATGTTTTACAAATGGATACAAATTGTCGATGATAAATGTATCTTGCGATGGCTTATCGATATGAATATGTAATGCAAACCAGTCTTTGTCATATTCAATATCTGTATTTTTATATTTTGGAATTTCGATTTCGGGTCCTCGATAAGATGATTTTTTATAAATTGGTGTAACAATTTCATACACATGATCATTCTTTGATTGAGGTAAAAATGATTCTACTAAACGTACACGTTTATGCTTCTTATATTCTTTCATCAATAAATATCTATGATTAGCTAATGATAAATTTAGTAGAAGCTTGTTATCTCCATAAACTAAATTCACGATATTAGGTATATTGAATTGTTCTTGATATTTCAAAAATTGTTGATCCCATTCTTCATTTTTAGGTAAAGGTAATACCATCTCGTTAATTTTCCAATATGCTGGTTTAAGAATGACATTTTTATATCTGATTCGTGGTGAATAACTAAATGAATCAATACTCACATCATTCATAGATTCAATGCATTTCACAGATTCCATTGAAATTTCTCGTAACAATCGATATAAATTACATTCTTTTAAAAAGTTATACATATTGTTTGATTCAAATAGTACCCTTTTATTTAGTTGGCTAGAATATAAATATAATTTGTTAAAGGTAGCACCAACATAAATATCATCTAAGGTAAGCTCATACTTTGAATAACTATTACTACTTCCTAAATTCAATGAATATTCGTATGAGTCATGATTAGTTAATACATTATGATTTCTCGGATATTTCGGTATGTTATTTATAGAAATCATTTCTACATTGTCATCACATATCATCTTCTGATAATAATGTCCTTTTTCATGTTCTAATTTTGCTAAAGTTTCAGTATCAATTAAATGATGAAATCGCCCAAATGTAGCGCCAGCATTAAAAGACGCCGTTAAAGGACTAATAACAATGAGCTCATTGTACTGATTGTAAAAACGTCCTAAATAAAGTTCAGCATAAACATCTGCACTCATTGGCGCATGATAATGATTGATTTCATTATCGTTAATCAATGACTCTACATCTTTTTCATTTATGACTATCTCATCGTTATTTCTCAAGGCATGTAAAAATTTTTGCTTAAGCATTACAATATTATTTCCATCGGTTTCTTCTTCTTGAAAAATTGTTGTCCCGAAACCTGTTATATCTGAAATCAAATCTTTAATATTCACGAGTTGTTCAAATCCATACTTTTCAATAAAACGGTTGTGAAGAACTTTCAAATCTGTGAATCCAATATTATTTCTTGATAAAAGCCACAATAAGTACGCTGCTTCAGATATATTTGTTGCTATATCTTGATGTAAATAATTGTTAATCATGTCAATTTTGGTATCAATTTGAAGATAGTTTTTACATTTGAATAGTGCCTTCATATGATGAATAATGTCTTTATATAATTCCTCGCCAAATCCAATTTCAGTTTTTTCATAAGCTAATATCAATTTCTGGATTTCTCTAATTTTTTTCACAAAATCATCATTATGTAAAGAAAGTTTATTTAAAATATAATTTAAATTATCGCTATATGATAACGGTGGTCTGATTGTTGAATATATAATTTCCTTTGAGACAAGATTATGGATATATACTTTCACTTTAGTAATATCATTAATTTCAAATTCTTGATTTATCTTTTCAGCTAAATTTGAAAAAGTAATATTATTATTCGTCACAGTGGTTTTGATGAATACGAGTAATTCGCTATTTTTAATGGAAAAAGATGTATCTTTATTGTTGTTTAAATAAATAGCACTTTGTTCATTTAAATATATTCGATCATTGATAATATGTGCTTTACTATTCCAAATAACTTTCAAATTTTGATAATATTCATCAATACTCTCAATATAACTAACCAGTTTATACAACCATTCGCCATCGACTTTCACATATTTTTGAATACTATTTCCAACTTTAAGACGTGTTGGTTCATTTACAAAATGCCCCAAATTAATACCACTTAATAATCCAAATGGAGTTGGACGTGTTGACATTCTAATTAAATATTTTAATAAACTTTCTTTAGCATCTCTAACCTTCTTGTTATCGCCATCAAAATTTATTTCTTGTAAAGTACAATATAAGTTAAATGTTGTTGTTAGGATTGATTCTTTCATCTGAGCATTTAATTGTAAGTCGCTATATTTAATTTGTTCAGTATTTAAAAATAAATTGAAAAATTCAACTGATAATAAAGGTGTTCTAATCATACAAATACTTGACGGTTCGTAAATAGTGTTCATTTGTAAGCACCTCACATATTTGAATAGACAAATAGAGCCCTTTCAGGCTCTATTTGCTGTAATCTTAACAGCAGAAGCTATTAAAACTACCAGTCTTAGCACAACCAGGAGTACATAAACTATGACTTGTAATACGTTCGTCACCTGCTGAATCATTTGAGTTATTGTTTGCTTTAACTTGCACGTCTAAATCAAGAACTTTTTCCATAGATAAAACCTCCTATTATTAGTTGAAGTTAAGGCCTACTTCAATTGTCATATTATCCCTTTTCACACAACAAATCAATAAATTATATAATTATATTTTGTGAATTTTTTGTAAACACTTATTAATTTAGTAATACTATTTTGATAATTAGATTTTTGTGTTTTTTTATTACTATTTATTTTCACTAATAATTTTGCATCTAAGTTCATAATTTTAAATTTATTGATGAATTTTTTAATAGATTAATCAATTCATTTATACAAATACTTAGATATTTTTATCTATCAATACTATTACGAATTTGGAGATGGCTGCTTGAGATTAATTAATAGATATTTATGCAGTTTTGTTCTATTTATACAAAATTTAGCAAATAATAATTGAAGTTATTTTAAAGATGAGGATATAAACATATAATTTCAATGACTTGATTATTTTCTTAAATGACATGTTCTAAGAGGGTCAATATAATAACCAAAGCTTGTCATTACTTATATGTAAAGATAGAGGCTAATTACATAATCCTAACTTATTTAACAGGAAGTCATGAAAACTATATTACAACTAAAAGTATAACTTTCCATCACCAAAGTCAGAATTTATTGAAACACTCAACTGATAATATAGAAGGCTAATTATAAAAATACCTGGCGATTAATAAACTGTTTCCGTTTTTTAGCACTTAATATATTTAAAAAGACAAATAGAGCCCTTTCAGGCTCTATTTGCTGTATCCTTAACAACAGAAGCTGTTAAAACTACCCGTCTTTTCACAACCAAAGCTACAAAAAAGATGGCTAGTTATTCTTTCGTCACCCGCTGAATCATTAGTGTTGTTATTTCCTTTAACTTGCACGTCTAAATCAAGAACTTTTTCCAAAGATAAAACCCCCTATTTAAAAGTTGAAGTTAAGACCCACTTCAATTGTCATATTAATCATTACCACACAATAAATCAATGAATTTAATAATAATTATTTGTTATTAATTTGTAAATCGTCATTAATTTTATGGTACTATTGTTAGTTTAAACAAATAATGTAACTTCTTTTTTTAATATGTTGTGAATATTTTTTGTTTAACTCTTAAATTTCGGGTTTAACTTCCTCTATTTCTAACAGTTATACTCCAGGATTAGTTTCTTTAGAATCCGTACCGATTAATTTAACAGTATGGTTTTGCCAGTCAACTTCATAAGTAGATGTAAACGTTACTGTATTT
>NZ_JACYHC010000451.1:0-4885 GCF_017152085.1 Staphylococcus sp. EG-SA-2 | reverse complement strand
CAACTGAGCAACAATAATTGAAAATGTTGAAACCGTTTGCTAAGATTAATTTGCAATTGAATACTAAGGAACTACTAGGGGAGCCTAATGATATGGCTGAGATGAATTGTTCAGACCCTTATGACCTGATTTGGTTAGTACCAACGTAGGAAAGTAGTTATTGAAGTGATGGGGCTAGTATAGCAACATTGCCATCAAACTACTTTCATGTTGGAAGTAGTTTTTTTATTTAGGGAGGATTTTTTACAATGGAATTTTCACAAAAATTGTACCAAGCTGCAAAGCCAATCATTAATGATATTTATGAGGATGACTTTATTCAGAAGATGTTATCCGGAGATATAGGAGCTGACGCATTACGCCATTACTTAAAAGCTGATGCTGCGTATTTAAAAGAATTTACAAACTTATATGCTTTGTTAATTCCAAAAATGAATAGCATGAATGACGTAAAATTTTTAGTAGAGCAAATAGAATTTATGGTTGAAGGTGAAGTACTTGCGCATGATATTTTAGCGCAAATTGTTGGTGAATCATACGAAGAAATCATTAAAACAAAAGTTTGGCCTCCAAGTGGCGACCATTACATAAAACATATGTATTTCCAAGCGCATAGTCGTGAAAATGCTATTTATACAATTGCTGCAATGGCACCTTGTCCATATATTTATGCAGAATTAGCTAAGCGCTCTCAAAGTGATCATAAGCTTAATAGAGAAAAAGATACGGCAAAATGGTTTGATTTTTATAGTACTGAAATGGATGACATAATTAACGTATTTGAGGCATTAATGAATAAATTAGCCGAATCAATGTCTGACAAGGAATTGGAACAAGTAAAGCAAGTATTTTTAGAAAGTTGCATACATGAGCGTCGATTTTTCAATATGGCTATGACACTAGAACAATGGGAATTTGGAGGAAAAGTAAATGATTAAACCTAAAATAGCATTAACCATTGCAGGTACTGATCCAACAGGTGGTGCCGGCGTAATGGCTGATTTAAAATCATTTCATTCATGTGGTGTATATGGTATGGGCGTCGTTACAAGTATTGTTGCTCAAAATACATTGGGCGTACAACATATTCATAATTTAAATCATCAATGGGTAGATGAACAACTTGATAGTGTCTTCAATGATACCTTACCTCATGCTATTAAAACGGGGATGATTGCTACAGCAGATACTATGGAAACGATTCGTCATTATTTAATGCAACATGAATCTATTCCATATGTAATTGATCCTGTTATGTTGGCGAAAAGCGGTGATTCATTAATGGATAATGACACAAAGCAAAACTTGCAGCATACGTTATTGCCATTAGCTGACGTAGTAACACCGAATTTACCAGAAGCTGAAGAAATAACGGGACTAACCATTGATAGTGAAGAAAAAATTATGCAGGCTGGCCGCATCTTTATTAATGAGATTGGTAGTAAAGGTATCATCATTAAAGGCGGTCATTCAAATGATACTGATATAGCAAAAGATTATTTATTTACTAACGAAGGTGTTCAAACATTTGAAAATGAACGATTTAAAACAAAACATACGCATGGAACAGGGTGTACATTTTCAGCAGTTATAACGGCAGAACTTGCAAAAGGTAGACCATTATTTGAGGCTGTACACAAGGCTAAAAAGTTTATTTCAATGAGTATACAATATACACCTGAAATCGGCCGTGGTAGAGGACCAGTGAATCATTTTGCATATTTAAAGAAAGAGGGATTAGACGATGAATTATCTAAATAAAATACGTATTGAAAACCCATTAACAATTTGTTATACAAACGATGTAGTTAAAAATTTTACAGCGAATGGTTTATTAAGTATTGGTGCGAGCCCTGCCATGAGTGAAGCTCCCGAAGAAGCTGAAGAATTTTACAAAGTTGCACAAGCGCTATTAATCAATATCGGTACTTTAACAGCACAAAATGAACAAGATATTATTGCGATTGCTCAAACGGCAAATGAGGCAGGCTTACCTATTGTATTTGACCCTGTAGCTGTTGGTGCTTCTACATATCGAAAGCAATTTTGTAAATTATTATTGAAATCAGCGAAAGTATCAGTAATTAAAGGCAATGCATCTGAAATATTAGCGTTGATTGATGATACAGCAACTATGAAAGGTACAGATAGTGATGCTAATCTTGATGCGGTTGCAATAGCGAAAAAGGCTTACGCAATATATAAAACTGCAATAGTAATCACAGGTAAAGAGGACGTTATTGTTCAAGATAATAAAGCCATCGTATTAGCTAATGGATCTCCATTATTAGCACGAGTAACTGGAGCTGGTTGTTTATTAGGAGGCGTTATTGCTGGATTTTTATTTAGAGAAACAGAACCAGACATAGAAGCGTTAATTGAAGCGGTAAGCGTATTTAATATTGCTGCTGAGGTAGCTGCTGAAAATGAAAATTGTGGTGGTCCTGGTACGTTTTCACCATTGTTGCTTGATACGTTATATCATTTAAATGAAACAACCTATCAACAACGGATTCGTATTCAAGAGGTGGAATAATATGTTTAACCAATCGTATCTAAATGTGTATTTTATTTGTGGGACCTCCGATGTTCCGAGTCATCGAACTATTCATGAAGTATTAGAAGCAGCATTAAAGGCAGGGATTACACTTTTCCAATTTCGAGAAAAGGGTGAATCAGCTTTAAAAGGAAACGATAAACTTGTATTAGCTAAAGAATTACAGCATCTCTGTCATCAATATGATGTGCCTTTTATCGTTAATGATGATGTATCCTTGGCAAAAGAAATTAACGCGGATGGTATACATGTCGGTCAAGATGATGCGAAAGTCAAAGAGATAGCACAATATTTCACTGATAAAATTATTGGACTTAGTATTAGTGATTTAGATGAGTATGCAAAATCTGATTTAACTCATGTTGATTATATAGGTGTTGGACCAATCTATCCTACGCCGTCGAAGCATGACGCGCATATACCAGTAGGTCCAGAAATGATTGCAACGTTTAAAGAAATGAATCCGCAACTACCGATTGTAGCTATTGGCGGTATCAATACTAATAATGTGGCGCCGATTGTAGAAGCAGGTGCCAATGGAATTTCAGTCATTTCAGCCATTTCTAAAAGTGAAAATATTGAAAAGACTGTTAATCGATTCAAAGATTTTTTTAATAATTAGTTAAATTTTTCCACTTATTGTTTCATACGTACTCATTAATGTGATAGAATAAATCCTATGTGAATATAATGATAGAGGTGGAAAAATGAAGAAAAAAGCGTTACTACCATTATTTTTAGGTATTATGGTCTTTTTGGCTGGTTGTGACTATTCTAAACCTGAAAAACGTAGTGGGTTTTTCTACAATACATTCGTAGATCCAATGAAAAATGTATTGGATTGGTTGGGAAATAACTTATTAAACGACAATTATGGTTTAGCTATTATTATCCTTGTATTGGTAATTCGTATTATTTTATTACCATTCATGTTGTCAAACTATAAAAATAGTCATATGATGCGTCAAAAAATGAAAGTTGCAAAGCCAGAAGTTGAAAAAATTCAAGAAAAAGTGAAACGTGCGCGTACACAAGAAGAAAAAATGGCTGCAAACCAAGAATTAATGCAAGTATATAAAAAGTATGACATGAACCCGATTAAGAGTATGTTGGGTTGTTTACCAATGCTAATCCAATTGCCAATCATCATGGGATTATACTTTGTACTTAAAGACCAACTTGTAGATGGTTTGTTTAAATATCCACACTTCTTATGGTTCGATTTAGGACGTCCTGATATTTGGATTACAATTATTGCCGGTGTTTTATACTTTATCCAAGCATATGTATCAAGTAAAACGATGCCAGACGAACAACGGCAAATGGGTTACATGATGATGGTCATTTCACCAATTATGATTATCTGGATTTCATTAAGCTCAGCATCAGCACTTGGTTTGTACTGGTCTGTCAGTGCGGCGTTCCTTGTAGTTCAAACACACTTTGCGAACATTTATTATGAAAAAGTCGCTAAAAAAGAAGTACAACCTTTCATTGAAGCGTATGAAAGAGAGCACAACGGCGGCAGCAATAAAAAAGGCAAAAACACACAAGTAGTGTCTAAAAAGAAAAAGAAATAACCTTAGCAAGTCCAAATAATGTGCACCCTAAAAGTTGAAGATAATTTTAACTTTATAGGGCGCACATTATTTTTCGCTTCAATAGCGAAACTTAGTGTCACATTATACAATATGTGATAAATAGAAACAGCAGTAAGATGATTTCAAATGTGAAAGTCATCCTACTGCTGTTTTTATTTGAAATAATATTAACGAGATTTCAGTATGTAAAAAGTGGTTAATAACAGAGTTGTCATTCTTCATCGCAATGTCATCTTGACACAATGATTCATCAGTGTAGCAGTATATGTCGCAAATTTCCACAGTAATTCACTAATACATGTAACAGTGTGAAATACTAACATCACAACGGCATAATACACATTGCAACGTCCCAACAACATATCATAGAATAGTAACGGCATGGCATCAACACCAAACCGGGCTATAATACCATAACACCGCAACGCCACATCATAGCACTACATCAAGTCGCATCGTAGCACCAGCACATCAAAGTAACATGGCATCAACATCAAACCGGTCTATAACACCATAACAGCGCAACGCCACATCATAGCACTACATCAAGACGCATCGTGGTACCAGCACATCAAAGTAACATGACATGACACCAAGCTCCCACAACAACACATCAAAGTAACATGGCATGACACCAAGCTTCCACAACAACACGCCATTACATCGCATCATCATACTACAACTTCAATGTCTAGTCGTGATAATTCCATTCCGTAAAAAACTGTTT
>NZ_JACYHC010000450.1:0-4917 GCF_017152085.1 Staphylococcus sp. EG-SA-2 | reverse complement strand
TAATTGGAGCCGTTCTTATGGACCTACATGATGAATGGATTTATTCTTCAAGAAAATACATCAATTTTGATAAGTAGAAATGGTAAAAACATTGTATAGCATTTTACACAGGAGTCTGGACTTGACTATTATTTTACTACAACTCGCTTCAATTTACTTAAAATAGACAATATTAATTAGATAGTACACACATTTCTTCATAAAAGTGATTTTTCAAAAATATAAATAACACACTCTTATCGTTTTCAAAATCATTTAATGCTATTTTCATTAAAAACAGCTGAAGCATCAAATCTATTCTGATTCAATCAAGAATACATATAAAAATGAAGTGACTCAAAGGTTTATTAACAACCTTCAAACCACTTCATTGATCATTTTTATTTTAAAGCATATTTTTCAATCACTGATTTAAGATGCGGATATTGTGTAATTAATTCAGATTGCTTAAACAATTCAAACTGCTTAAACTCAAATGCCGGTTGACACATACAACCTACTAAACTATAAGTATTTGAAATTTCGATTGAAGAAGCAAAAATTGTTCCTTTAGGCACTACATATTGCAATACATCTCCATTTTGGATATCAGTACCCAATGTTGCAGTCGTATATTCCCCATCCGGATTTATCATATGAATTGTTAGAGAATCACCAGCATGATAGTACCATACTTCATCAGCATCAATTCGATGAAAATGCGAAATATTGTCATCTGTAAGTAAAAAATAAATACTACTAAACGGCGCTCTGCGTCCATCTTTCAATACTTCTCGAATTGTCTCTCTATAGAAACCACCTTCAGGATGTGATTCAAGTTGCAATTCATCAATCCATTGTTCTGCTGATTTCATTATTTCAAATCCACATTATGGAATACGTTTTGTACATCTTCTAAATCTTCTAATGCATCGATTAATTTTTCAAATGTTACTTGGTCCGCTTCAGAAAGTTCAATATCTGTTTGAGGTAACATTTCAAATTCAGCAACTTTAAATTCTTCAACACCTGCTGCACGAAGCGCATCTTGAACGACTGCAAATTGATCTGGTTCAGCATAGACTATTGTCAATCCATTATCGTCAATCACATCATTTACATCTACATCTTGTTCCATTAATGTTTCAAGTATTTCGTCAACAGACTTTCCTTCAATACCAAATGTTGCCACATGATCAAACATATAAGCAACTGATCCAGATACACCCATATTACCGCCGTTTTTACCAAAAGCAGCTCGCACATCAGAGGCAGTACGATTTACATTATTTGTTAACGCATCAACAATTAGCATTGATCCGCTTGGGCCAAATCCTTCATATCTTAGGTGATCAAAGTTTTCGTCTCCAGCACCCTTAGCTTTATCTATTGCTTTTTCAATAATATGATTCGGCACTGAATATGTCTTAGCGCGTTCAAGCACCAACCTTAAAGCTTGGTTAGATTCTGGATTGGGTTCACCAGATTTTGCTGCAACATAAATCTCCTTACCAAATTTCGCATATATTCTACTTGTGTTTTTATCTTTTTGGGCCTTTTTTTCTTTAATGTTATTCCATTTACGTCCCATAATGTCATCTCGCTTTCGAACTGTTTAATTAACAACATATATTATACATGATTTTTTTATGTTTATATACATTTTCACAATTAACATTATTGAACTACGATTCCTTCAAACTGTTACTTAGTTTTAAAATATGTATAAATTAAAAATGTGCCGATAAGCAAATTCTATGCTTTCGACACTCAATTTCAATTAAATATTTAAAAATTGTTCTACATCTTCAAATAAAGCATTAAATTTAGATATATCATCATTATTTAAATAAATATAAATTTTACGCTCATCTTTAGATGATCTAACTTTACTAAGTCTTTCTTTTTCAATTAGTCTTCTTATAGAAACTAATAATTTTGTCCTACTTAAATCTAGCTCATCCATTGCAGTTTTTAAAAATGATTGCATAAGTACTTTTTCATCTTTGCAATGCTTCATCGTTAAATCTAAGACTGCTAAATCATTTAGCGACAACTTATATTTTTTATCAATATATTCAGATAATGCTTTATATTGTTTATAGAAGCCAAGCAATGTTTCTAATTTCTCAGTATTCAAAATGTTGCACCCCCAAATATATAAAGACAATGCTTCTGTCATTATTATCTTAAATTTTTTTGCCATTGTCTTTCTCATTTGTTTTTAATACGTTGTCAAAATTACCAACAAATGCAAATTAAATTTTGCAATACATATCAAGGTGTTATTTTTTTCCTATTTTAATTATGTATAACGCATTAAAAGTAACGTTAATATTCAAGGAATTATCACTAAAATTATGCTCTTTAATCTCGATTGCTGGTTTAAGGTAGTTGTCAATTTTAGATAGTAAACTAGGGTTCCATTCATATTTATCTCTTAATTCTTTAGAAATCAAATGATTAATGTTGCCACTATTTTCGTCCAATGTTTCTATTACAATTAGATATTTATCGTTTAAAACATTATTTTTGAAATTTATATAAACTTGACTATCCTCAAAATTGCTCATAATTGTCTCGCTCTCAATCACTCGCCAATCATAAATAACCAGGCAATAATAATTCTCTATATCAAAAATAGAATAATAACTGTTTTCGTATTTTGGTTTCGAGACATATTCGATAAATTTTTCCAATATAAGACCTAGTGTTGTTTTAAATCCATTTTTATCATATAGATGCATCGCATTAAATGTATGATGATTATCAAAAATGTTTAATCCAAAGCCATCAAAGTTGTGATACAGCGCACTTAATGTCTTATAAATTAATGGAGCACTATTACTTAAATCTCGTTCTTTATTATTAAGCAGTTTATGATTTTCAACATTTAGAAAAATAAGCTTTTCTTGTTCAATATCCAATTCATTAATTACTTGTTTTAAATTTTTAAAATGCAAAATATTTTTCAATAGTAACTCATCACTTTCCCCCATCAAATAAGGGCTACTTAAATTTGCATTATCTATTATTAACGAATCGAATTTAAGTCGCTTTATTTGTGATACTAGTGATTTAAAAACTGAAGGTTTTTCAAATAAACAGGTAATGTTCAATCCTAATTTCACATTCAACATGATGTTATGTAATTTTAATATCATTCGATAAATTGTTCTAATTTCCATCAATGATAAATCAAAAACAAAATGCACTTCGTAATTATTATGATTACTTAATTCGTTTGGAGATATTTGTCTGAAAACACTCATAAAAGCTTCTTCAACAAAATAAGTTGTTTCAATATCATTTATATTAAATGCTATCTTTAGATCACTTTCAATTATTGTTTTAATGATTGTGAATTTTTCTTCTTCGGACATGGTATTTTTACTTTTTAGAATCGATGGCATGATGAAAAAGACAACTTGACTGTTCTTATTCAATAAGGTTTTAAAGATTCCTTCTAAGAAAACTAATTTCATTTCTGTATAAGTATTTATTTGAATAACCGTTTGAAACAATTTAGGTGTTTCAAATTTGTCTTCATCAATATGTATAACATCAGTTAGGTGGTTTTTATAATGTTCAATATAATTCAATATGATTTCTTTTACTTCTTGCACCATTTTGCCTACTAGTGGTTCTGGCTTTAGCATTAAACATTTATTATATTTTGATAAATTACGATATTCATTCGGTGTTATATCCATATAACTTTTAAACATTTTAGAGTAAGTGGAGCTACTACTAAAACCTAAATGCTCACTTATGTTGCTAATAGTACTATCAGTAGTAAGTAGAATTTCAATCGATTTACCAATTTTCAAAGTATCAATATATTTTTTAAAACCCATGCCCATAAGTAAGTGGAATTGTGATGACAAATTTGACTTTGAGACAAATAATTTATCAGCGACACTTTTTAATGTCAATCGTTGATTTACATTTTGATAAATATATTCGAGCTCGTCACGTAAATCACCATAATAGGCATATCGATATTGATTTTGCGCAATCTTTTTATCCATACTTGCTTCTTTTGCAATGATTTTAATAATATCCTGTAATTTTCTAATATCAGCGTCATTGAGAGGTTGATTATCAAGATATCGATAAGTCAATTTTAATAGTAGACATTTCAAATTATAGGATGATTTAATCAACTTTGCTGTATAGTGGTAATTAAAGAAAGTAAAGCCTAATTCCGCAAACCAATCGCTACTCAAATACAACATGATCGTTTTTTTATTATTCTTAATACTAAATACATCCAGATGATTAATAATATATATATCATCTTCAATTATTTTACTTTTACGAAATTTTTGTAGTTCGATTTCCCCGTCAATTGGCCAAAATAAGACTATGCCATCTTGGCAACGCGTTGTCGCATATTCATTATTAGTAAGTATATGCAAGCATGATTTTGCCATAACTTTACCTCTTTCTATATTTAAGTACCACTTTTATCATTCCCTATAATATTTAACTTATTTAATTAAACGTAAATTTAACACAATACGAATACCAAATCAAAAATAAATAAAACTATATAATGGTTAATTTTTAAACTTATATATCAATCATTTAAATATTACAAAAATAGATGTAGTCAGTTTAATTAAACTATCCAATTGAAAACACACTACTTTTTAGTATTTTCAAAATAATTTTAAATGACCACATCTACAACGTATTACTATTATCTTTTGTTAGTTATATATTCATTTTCAATTTAAAAATAAACACTTATTTAAATCACATTCTACTTTTGAGATGAGCTCAAACTAACATTAAATTGTTTATATTATGATAAAGTCCGTATAATTGTGTAAAAGTAAAAAGGCCATATAACAGTCCTTTTACGGTACAATGTTTTTAACGACAAAAACATACCCAGGAGGACTTTTACATGACCCAAGTACATTTTACACT
>NZ_JACYHC010000449.1:0-4955 GCF_017152085.1 Staphylococcus sp. EG-SA-2 | reverse complement strand
ACAAGTGGTTCGACTTCAACAAGTACATCTGGTTCATTGAGTACCTCAACATCATTAAGTGGTTCAGAAAGCGTAAGCGAGTCTACCTCGCTAAGTGATTCAATATCAATGAGTGATTCTACTAGTACAAGTGACTCCGACTCATTAAGTGGATCAATATCTTTAAGTGGTTCCACAAGTCTTAGCACTTCGGATTCATTAAGTGATTCAAAATCATTGAGTAGCTCGCAAAGTATGAGTGGATCAGAATCAACGTCAACAAGTGTGAGCGATTCGCAGTCAAGCTCAACAAGTAATAGTCAATTTGACTCTATGAGCATCAGTGCATCAGAAAGCGACTCAATGTCTACAAGTGATTCGTCTAACATCAGTGGATCAAATTCAACGAGTACATCACTTTCAACATCTGACTCAATGAGCGGAAGCGTATCAGTTTCAACATCGACAAGTTTAAGTGACTCAATATCAGGTTCAACAAGTGTAAGTGACTCGAGCTCAACAAGCACATCTACATCATTAAGTGATTCAATGTCACAAAGCCAGTCAACAAGTACAAGTGCATCTGGTTCCTTAAGTACATCGATATCAACATCAATGTCAATGAGTGCTAGTACATCGTCATCACAAAGCACATCGGTGTCGACATCATTATCAACATCAGACAGTATCAGTGATTCTACTTCAATAAGTATCAGTGGTTCACAAAGTACAGTAGAATCAGAATCTACAAGTGATTCAACTTCTATCAGTGACTCAGAATCATTGAGTACATCAGATTCAGACTCGACATCGACAAGTACATCGGACTCAACAAGTGGTTCAACTTCAACAAGCATATCTGAATCATTAAGTACGTCTGGTTCAGGTTCAACGAGCGTATCTGACTCAACATCAATGAGTGAATCCGATTCAACAAGTGTTTCAATGTCACAAGACAAATCCGACTCAACATCAATTAGCGACTCAGAATCAGTGTCAACAAGCACATCAACGTCATTGAGCACATCCGATTCGACAAGCACATCCGAATCGCTGAGTACATCTATGTCTGGTTCACAAAGCATTTCTGACTCAACATCAACAAGTATGTCCGGCTCAACAAGTACATCTGAATCTAACTCAATGCATCCGTCAGACTCAATGAGTATGCATCATACTCACAGCACGAGCACATCTCGCTTATCAAGTGAAGCAACAACGAGCACGAGTGAATCTCAGTCTACATTAAGTGCAACATCTGAAGTGACTAAACATAATGGCACGCCTGCACAAAGTGAAAAAAGATTGCCAGATACAGGTGACTCAATAAAACAAAATGGATTACTAGGTGGCGTTATGACATTATTAGTTGGTTTAGGTTTAATGAAGAGAAAGAAAAAGAAAGATGAAAATGATCAAGATGATTCTCAAGCATAAATTGAATTTATAGCTGGCTAAAATTAAAAAGACTGAGGCACCAATCACTAGAAAAATCGATATAGGATTTTAATAATTAGTGATGAACCCTTAGTCTTTTTAATGTTTTTGATATAAAAGAGGTGCAACATGTTAAAACTTTTACAACAATACGAATATAAAATTATATATAAACGTATGCTATACACATGTTTTATCTTGTTTATTTATATATTAGGCACAAACATTTCCATCGTTTCCTATAACGATATGCAAGTAAAACATGAGTCATTTTTTAAAATAGCTATTTCTAATATGGGTGGAGACGTTAATACTTTAAACATTTTCACTTTAGGATTAGGTCCGTGGTTAACATCAATGATTATCTTGATGCTGATTTCTTATCGGAATATGGATAAATACATGAAACAAACAAGTCTTGAGAAGCATTATAAAGAGCGTATCTTAACATTAATTTTAAGTGTGATTCAAAGTTATTTTGTGATTCATGAATATGTTTCGAAAGAACGTGTTCATCAAGACAATATTTACTTAACAATATTGATTTTGGTTACTGGAACGATGTTATTAGTTTGGTTAGCTGACAAAAATAGTCGTTACGGCATCGCAGGACCAATGCCGATTGTAATGGTTAGCATTATTAAATCAATGATGCATCAAAAAATGGAATATATAGATGCAAGTCATATTGTGATTGCGTTGTTAATCATCCTTGTGATAATCACATTGTTTATCTTATTATTCATTGAATTAGTAGAAGTGAGAATACCATATATCGATTTAATGAACGTTTCCGCAACAAATATGAAATCTTATTTATCTTGGAAAGTTAACCCTGCAGGCAGTATTACTTTAATGATGAGTATTTCAGCATTTGTTTTCTTGAAAAGTGGCATTCATTTTATTTTATCTATGTTTAATAAAAGCATATCAGATGACATGCCAATGCTGACATTTGATAGTCCAGTAGGTATTTCAGTATATTTAGTGATTCAAATGTTATTGGGTTATTTTTTATCGAGATTTTTAATCAATACTAAACAAAAATCCAAAGATTTCTTAAAGAGTGGCAATTATTTTTCAGGAGTTAAACCTGGTAAGGATACAGAACGTTATTTAAATTATCAAGCAAGACGCGTATGTTGGTTTGGATCGGCATTAGTTACAGTCATTATTGGTATACCGCTTTATTTCACATTGTTTGTACCGCATTTATCTACTGAAATTTATTTCTCAGTACAACTGATTGTATTAGTTTACATCAGTATTAATATTGCAGAAACAATTCGTACATATTTATATTTTGATAAATATAAGCCATTTTTAAACCAGTATTGGTAAGGAGGTAATTATGAAATACTTTATTCCAGCTTGGTACGATGACCAACGATGGTGGCAAGACACGACTGTGCCGTATTATCAACTACAAAATAAGACGGAATTTGACGATATGATTAGTTTAATGGGAATGCACCTTGAAAATGACTTAGATTATCAACTGATTGTTCTCAATCATGCACCAAATTTAAGAACATTTTTACATCGATATGACTTATATGAAACAAAGTATTCGTCTGTGTTTGATGAAATTCAAGGATTCAGTCACCATGCGCCACAAGCGATTAATTATCATCACTTAAAATGGCCGGATGATGTTGAGTTTGTGTACACGCCGTATTTATTAAAATGTGTGACGAGTGAACAGACCTATACAAATATTTATTTTAGTCAAGAAGGGTATTCAATTTGGTTTGAAGAATTTGAAAGAGATCAGTTACAACGGCGTTATATTTTTGATGACAGAGGTTATTTATCAGCGATACGTTATTTTGATGATCAGGGAGAGGCTTCTTACCAAGAATATTTAACGATTAATGGAGATTGTGTACTTCATGAAGATTTGAAAAATGGCAGAGTCACTGTTTCAAAAAGATATCAACATCACTATCAACAAACAGAATATAACAATATGGCTCAACTAATTGAAGAAAAATTTCAAGCAATGATTGCACAACAAATACATGAAGATGATCATGTGATTGTGGCTTCAGATGCTAGGCACAATCGACAAATAGCCAATCATATTCCAGCGAAATTGTTAAGTTATTCATTTTTTAAAAATAGAAATGAAACTGTGTCAGATGAGGAATATCAATCTATCGTAAAGAATGCCCATTTAATTGTTGATAGTGTGCAACTAGAACGTGATTTAATTAGTCATCAAGAGAAGTATCAGCGGGAGAATACAATGATTCGAATCACACCATTTGAAACGAGACAATCACCTAATATAAGTAGTCAATTGATGGAAACATTTATAGGTGTATGGATAGATGGTATGAGTGACGCTGATTTGCAACAAATGATGCAACGACTTGTGGATTATATCGCACAGGAAGATTATTACCGTTTAATTTTATTATCGCGCCATCAAAATGACATACCGATGTGGCTTCGTGAATGTATTACGTCGGTAAATGAGGAATACCAAGCTAAACAGAATGCGGATGTTAATGTTTCAGCATTAATGACACCTGAAGATCAAGATGACATCATTGCTGTTAAGACGATACATGCTGAACATGATGTTGTAGAAGCATTGCGGACGTTGCGACTTGTGATAGATATGTCAAAAGAACCTGATTTGTATTTACAAATTAGTGCAATTAGCGCTGGGATTCCACAAATTAATGGTCAACAAACAGATTACGTCTCTGATTATGACAATGGCCGTATTATAAATACAGTTGATGAATTAGATGATGCGTTAAATTATTATTTATTTTATTTGAAAAATTGGAATTATGCGTACGCCTATTCTTTAAAATTAATAGATGCATATGCTTCTAAGAATATTATTAATCAGCTCGATGAGTTAATAGAAGGTGAAAATGATGCCACGTAAATTTAGAGTTTTGCAAATTGGAGGAGACGATTTAGAACCTATTTTTCAACACAAAAAAGGTGTGAGTTGGGATTACTTCGATATTGGATTGTTTGAATTTGATAGTGGTTATGTAGAGGCTATTGAAGCGATTGTTGAAGCAGAAGGGCGCTTTGATTTTATCTATATTCAAGCACCATACTCGGAGACATTAACGAATTTATTACAAATGATAAGCGAACCATACAATACGTATGTTGATGAATCATTTTGGTCAGTTGAATATGAACAAGACGAAAATGTCCAAAAATACGTTGTTCAACCATTACATTACCGGAATATTGAAGAACGTAATAATAAATTAGAGGCAGTTAGCTTCTCAGGACAGTATGGAGATAAAGTTTCCCCTAAGTTAGCACTTGTGCATCCGAATTTTAAAGGAGATGTCGTATACCAAGGTAATTCAGAGCTCACGTTGAGTGGAGAATTTGGAAAAGAATTTAAACCTATCGCATCTTGGCAAAATAATCTCGTTTACGATAAAGATAAAGTCATTCAAATATGGCCAGAATTTGATATTGATGGTGCGGTCGAGTTGCAATATACATTTAGATTGATTCAGACTGGCGCTGATGGTGCATTAATTGAACAAATC
>NZ_JACYHC010000448.1:0-4956 GCF_017152085.1 Staphylococcus sp. EG-SA-2 | reverse complement strand
AATCTTGCCCCATACTTTTTGTTGTTATTAATCATTCATGGATAACTGCTCCAATTTTGCCTTTAGTTATTGTAATCAAATCCTCAACAGCTATTGTGATTTGCATTGTTCGAAGCCCACCACTCACACTGATATGACTATAATTTTCACACGATTTGTCAACGACTGTTGGAAACAATGTTTTCATACCAACAGGCGAACACCCACCACGAATGTATCCCGTTACATTTTTCAAATTATCTAAAGGCATAAGCTGCAATTTCTTCTCTCCAACCAAAGCAGCTGCCTTTTTCATATCTAAAGTTTCACTTACTGGGATAACAAATACAAAATGTTCATGTTTTGTATTTTCTAGAACAAGCGTTTTAAATACTGTTTTAACATTTGCTTGTATAAGTTCTGCGACTTCTGCACCCGATAAATGTTCTTCTGGTACCTCAAAGCTATGAACTTCGTATTTAATTTTTGCACGATCAAGCATACGCATCGCGTTCGTTTTCTTATTTTTAGCCATTTCAACACCTCATTTATACTTCTTCAGAACTATATTAACATTTTAAAATACATTACGGATTGGTTGATTTTGACATAACATTTACATCATTTTATAAGTTGATTTCACCTTTTTAAATTAAATTATTGCAAAATAAAAACAGTATATCCAATTAGAATACACTGTTCCATCTATTATTTCGTTATTATGCCTTGATTTGAAATACTTACATGTTGCTTACTAGTTGAATTATCATTGGAATAAACATAATTATATCCATGATTTGTCTTAGAAATTCTTTCTAAACCATAATTATCATTGATATGCTTATCTGCATAACGATCAGCAATAACTTGGCACTCTTGTTCGTTAAAAGAATTTGATTTATTTGCATTCACACGATGTTTAAAATGATTTTGCTTTTCCACATTTTCATTCACTTCAGATGCTTTAGCAGTATGAATATTGAGAATATCCATTTTCTTTTTATAAGTATCTTCAGTTGATACATTTATCGCGTTAAGCGTATTAATTGTTTTATGTACCTTAGCAAGCGCATCTTCATTTGTTGCTAATATTAATAAACCAATTAAACAAACGGTTAATATTACAGCAACAAAGCCTAAAAATAAATTTTTTACTGTCATCCCCTTACCCACATTTCCTTACTCATTTTTTATCATCTTAACACATTAACGTTAATGAATTAGGTATGTGGATTGCAATTTAAAAAGAATGTAATATTTGTAACATGTTTATTACTCAAAATCATTTTTTGTTACATATAACATTTAAATATAAAGAGTAAAACATTTAGTCAATCGAATCTTTTTAAATGTAAAGCATCGAATTTTCTTAATAAAATTCATAAGAAAAACGATGCTAATCATTCATAATATTACGCTTTACTTTATATCAATATACACCAAAATACTTATGCTACATATTTTGTTCTTTCAATTTTGCTCTATGTTGCTTTTCAATTAAAACAATAACAACACCTGCTAATGAAACACCTATAGCCATATAAATTGGTGCTTCAATGTGTACATCAAATAACGCACCTGCGATTAAAGGACCTATGAAATTACCCATACTAGTGAATGTCGAGTTCAATCCGCCTGCAAAGCCTTGCCTTTCTCCAGCAATATTAGAAAAATAATTTGTAATGGCTGGTCGTATCATATCAAAACCTATGAAGACAACAAAACTGATTAACATTATTGACCAATAGCCATTAGCAAAAACTAATAATATTAAGACAACAACTGAATATAATAATGACCAAGCTATAAATGTTAACTCTGAGAAATACTTCATAAATTTATCGAAGAAATAGATTTGGAAAAGTGCCCCAAATATACCGCCACCCGTAATAGCAATCGAAATATCTTTAGGTGAATAATTTACCTTGTCAGCTGTGTATAGTGAATACAATGTTTCAAATGCAGATAAACCAAACGATAATACAAGTGTTAAAATAACTGGTGTAATAAACACTTTCCAGTTAATTTTCGTTAGCAATTGTGGCTCTAACTTTTGGAAACCACTTGTCGTAGACTTTTTCGGATCGTGAATCAATACAATTGACATTATAAATGCTAGAATACCTAATGCTCCTGCAAAGTAAAATGGCATACGATGTGAAACTTCTGCCATAAATCCACCAATCCCTGGTCCTAAAATGAATCCAGAATTGATAATCGCTGACATGTAGCCAAAGTTTTTTGCTTTTTGATGGCTTGGTGAAATGTCAGCTATTAAACCTGTCACACCAGGCATTACCATACCAGCACTCATACCACCAATCACTCTCGATAACATCAATACCGAAAAATTGTGGCCAACTGCAAACATAAATTCTGACACTGAAAACAAAATTAATCCTATACATATAATTAATTTCTTCCCTAATTTGTCAGCTAGCGTACCACCAAACGGCGATATAATCATTTGAGATAACGCAAAAGCAGCAACTAGTAATCCTAAATCACTACCAGTTAATCCCAAATCTTTTAAATAAACAGGCAAGACTGGTATTACTAAACCGATACCTAAAAAAATCAAGAAAATATTAAAATATAAGACAAAAATCTGTTTATTCATATGCTCACCTCTTTTTTCTCCATGTCATGCTTAAAGCTGTTATTCTTCTTTTCCACGACAGATTGCAATTCATGCTAAATATTCGTAAAAAGTTTCTATATTGTATTACAACATTGCTACATTTGACAATATTTTTTCTTTGTAATTATCACTATTTTCCATTTAATTGTATAATTAATGACATATTAAAATAAAGGGGATTGATCATATGAAATTGCAAAAAAGTAATCATACTATACTACTAGTGTTGGAAAAAGGAGAAGATATCGTTGAATGTATAACAACCTTTGCAGATGACCAAGACTTAACATTTACATCTGTCAGCGGCATTGGTGCATGTGATGACGTTGTATTAAAATTTTTCAATTTAACAACGAAACAATACGAAGAAAAACATATTACTGAGCCACTGGAATTGACGAGCTTATTAGGTAATATTTCTCGTCTAGACAATGGTCATTTTGCACATTTGCATGCTACTTTCGGTACTCAATCATATGAAACTTTTAGCGGACATCTCGCTAAAGCAATTGTTTCTGCAACTGCTGAAATCATTCTTACTGTAACTGATTTGGACATTCAACGTTCATTCAAAGATGCAGTCGGTTTAAATTTACTTGATCCTCAATAGCACTTTACTTTTTAGTTGAATCAAATTTTATTACAAGTTATCATAAGTGCTTAATCATAAATGCATTCTCGTTTATTAATATACTTCAACGAGTTAAATTAAATTTTTAATTAGGAATTGAATGCGTTTATAACTATCACATTTGAATGAATAACTTTTTCATTAGAAAGTAGTGTTTATTATTGATGCAATCTCGATACATCGCTAGAATTTACTTTTTAATTTTATTTATCGTCTCCCTTTTTGAGACTAAAATTTTTCAATTTATGACTTTAAATTTGTTTTTAGCATATATACCTTTTGAGCTTAGTCTATTATTACGATTATTCAAACCGAATAAAAAGTATGAATGGCCACTCTTTATCATATATAGTTTTATATTTGTGTTACTTTTACCAAATACATTTTATATGGTAACTGATTTAATCCATTTGAACCAATTTCAATTCAACTTTTACGCAGGACTAAATTTAAGTGAGTGGAAATACTTTACCTATTTACTGCTTGGTGTCTTCTTAGCGGTTTATGTGATGATTTTAATCTATTTTGAAATACTAACATTGACTTCTCACCGTTGGCTTAATAGATTAATTGTTGTCGTGCTAATGTTTTTAAATGGATTCGGAATTTATATTGGTCGTTTCTTACGCTTACATTCCGTTTATTTCTTTAATGAGCCCTTACATGTTCTAAATCACATTCTAGAAAGTCTAACGCTTAAAACTGCTATGTTTGTATGTTTTATGGTTGTCATGCAAGCAGCAATTCTATTATTTGGAAAAGGAGTGCGTTTGAACAAGTGACAATAAATATAATCGTTTTAATAGTATCTATCATTGTCTTTCAATTGATTATTGGACACATATGGCATGATATTGGTTTAAGTTATTTAAGAAGTATCTTACTCATGATGCTGCCATTTGGACTAGGTGTATTTATACAACAAGTGTCGTATTACGAACGACAATATCCTAAATGGCAAGTGCCTCAAAACATAAAAGTTAGATTGAAATATATTTATCTCGCTACGTTTTTAGAGTATGTCGTACTATACCTCACTTTATTTACGGACATACTAAGATAACATCAAATTAATAAGAAAACTAAATACAACTTATATATTTGAGGAAAGCCAATTTCTATCACATCAATAATAGAAATTGGCTTATTTATATTGCTTAAGAACTTTATATTCTGCTCCAGATTTTACTCATGCCAGATCTATCAATTGAGCCGAATTAGTCTAGCGCTTTAAATGTAGCTAAAACTTGTGTACGTTTTTCTTGATGATCTACCATTTGTCTTGGATAATGACTACCTAATTCAATCCCCTGTTCAAAAAGGTTGGACTCATTGCGTTGTGTATCATGCAAATATTTTGCATCAATTTGATTAAAAATCGGAAGATATGTTTTGATATACAAAGCTTTAGCATCAAAGCGTTCACTCTGTCTTATTGGATTAAACATTCTAAAATACGGCACTGCATCCGTACCTGTAGAAGCAGACCATTGCCATCCATGAATATTTGATGCTGCATCATAGTCAATAAGGTGCTTTCTAAAGAATTTTTCTCCCCATGTCCAATCTATAAATAAATCTTTGGTTAAAAATTGCGACACAACCATTCTCATTCGATTATGCATAAAACCAGTTTGTGTCAATTCCATTATTGCTGCATCAATGATTGGAAATCCTGTTTGCCCTTCGCACCATGCATTAAAAT
>NZ_JACYHC010000447.1:0-4960 GCF_017152085.1 Staphylococcus sp. EG-SA-2 | reverse complement strand
ATGGAACCACCATGCTCTTCGATAATCATTTTACAAATGAACAAACCTAAACCGGTACCTTGTTTACCTCGCGTTCTCGCTGCATCAACTTTATAAAAACGATCAAATACTTGTTGTAAATGTTCTGGTGCAATGCCTGTGCCTGTATCTTTAATGTATAAAATATCTTCGCTTTCATTTTCATCACAAGTAATTGCAATTTCATCTCCAGGTTTCGTATAACGTGATGCATTATCAATTAAGTTCGTTAGTACTTGGTCCATGCGATCCATATCATAACTCCAAACACGCTTCTTACAATAATTAAAAGTCATATTTAGACCTAAATCATCAGCTTGTTGGCGATACTTAATTTTCATCTTATCTAGTAACGCTGCAATAGGCTGAACTTCTTTATTTACGGATAACCCTTCAGCATCCATGCGTGCGACATTTAACAATTCATTAACTAATCGATTTAAACGTTTCGATTCATCAAGGACAACGGCGAGCGATTCTTTTATTTCATCCGGTTCTGTAACAATACCATCTACAATTGATTCAGTATAACCTTGTAGTAATGATATAGGTGTTCGTAATTCATGTGATACATTAGCAATGAAATCTTTCTTCATTTGATCTAGATTGTGCTCATTAGTCATATCACGAACTGTCACAACAACACCACTTTTACCTCCCTGTTCAATCTTATCGATATAGCTTGTGGTCACAACAAAGAATCGTGCATTCATTTCTAAATCACGCATTTCCGTTTGTTTTGATTTAAAAGTATCTTCAATTTGTCTTAATAAGAAAGCTTTAGCATCTTCATCAATATTGTCCATAATATCATTCGCCATCTTATTAGATAAGATAATTTGTCGACTCTCATTAATACCTAGGACACCTTCTACCATAGAGTTAATTAAGCTGTCTCTAATATTTTTAGATGTGGATAATGCGTCGACATGCTCTTCGATTTCTGTACTCATCTGATTAAATGCCTGCGATAATTGACCAATTTCATCTTTCGTTGTGACAGAAGGTTTATAAGAGTAATCCCCTTCAGATACACGTGTAGCTTGGTCTCTTAAACGTCTTAAAGGTTTTGTAATTCTTGACGATAAGAAAAACGCAAAGACTGTTGTAATTGTTAAGAAAATAACAGCCGTAATTATAGTGATAATCGTAATAGCATTATTTGTATCTTCGATTGATTTCAAGTCTTTATATATAAAGACTCCACTATATTTGCTATGACTATTCTTCTGTGCTTTTGTTGGATAGCCTAACAAAATATATGTTTGAGATGAACCCTTTTCTTTAATCGTTACATTTCGAGTAACAGATTTACCTTTATCAAACACATCGTCAAAATGGTCGTTGTTGACTACTTCATTCAACATTTGCTTTTTAATATTAGAAAGTGAAGCCGTTGATTGACGATGTTTATTATTTATAATCATCAACCCACCAGGATTTTCAATTAATGTTTGACTATATTTTATTGCTTCTTCTTTATTATGTGATTGTTCGACCAGTGAACTTATACGTCTAGCATCTTCTCTTATGGCATTTTCGGTTTCTTGTGTGAAATAGTATTGCATAAAGGTAATTAAAGCAATACTTAATAAAATTAAAACTGTCGTCACTATTAAAATAATAGTTAACCACAGTTTAATTACGACACTATTTAGCCGGCTCATCATTAGATTTAACCTCAAATTTATACCCAACGCCCCAGACTGTTTGAATCATATGCGCAGCTTCGCTAGACACACGATTTAACTTTTCTCTAAGTCGTTTAACATGAGTATCAACTGTTCTTAAATCACCATAGAATTCATAATGCCAAACTTCTTTTAATAATTGTTCACGGTCAAATACTTTATTTGGTGTTTTAGCTAAATATATTAATAATTCGTACTCTTTAGGAGTCAAATTAACTTCTTGATTATCAGCAAGTACGCGATGTGCATCATTATCTATTTCTAAATGTTTAAATTCAATCACATCACGTGCGTGAGGTTCGCTTTGTTCTACAGTTGTAGATTGCGTTCTTCTTAGAAGTGCTTTAACTCTTAAGACTACTTCTCTTGGTGAAAATGGTTTGACGATATAATCATCTGCACCAGATTCAAAACCTTCAACACGGTTTGTTTCTTCACCTTTAGCAGTCAACATAATAATCGGTGTTTGTTTATGTTCACGCAATTTAGTTGCCACCTGGATACCATCCATTTCAGGCAACATTAAATCTAGTAGTATGCAAGCATAATTATTCTCCATTGCAAGTTCATAAGCCTCTTGGCCATTACTTGCTTCATGGATTTCAAAAGATTCTCTTTCTAAATACATTTTAAGTAATCTTCTGATTCTATCCTCATCATCTACGATAAGTATTTCGTTCGACATACAGGTCATACCTCCCACACATGCTTTTCTTTACAAAAGTATTATATCACAGGAAAGCGCATACAGTTATTAAAAACCTAAAATTTTGTGAAAAAATTCTCAAACTTTGTGATAAATACATATTTTATTTAATTATTTCCCATGTTCTGCTAAATGACGCATCACTTTTACTTCATGAGGCGTCAATACACGTCCTTCACCAGCATTCAAACCGACAACATTTAAAGGCCCATATTCAATACGAGACAGTTTCGTCACTTGATGACCAAAATGTTCGAACATTCTTCTGACTTGGCGATTACGACCTTCTGTAATTGTAATTTCAACCAATGTTGTGTTTTTATCTTTATCTTGTTTCTTAACTTTCACTTCAGCCGGTTGCGTCATACCATCTTCTAATTCAATACCTTTTTCTAGGGCTTTCACTTCTTTTCTCATTAAGTAACCTTTTAATTTTGCTACATATTTCTTCTTAATTTGATATCTTGGATGTGTCATTAAATTAGTAAATTCACCATCATTTGTAAGTAATAACAATCCAGAAGTATCATAGTCTAAACGACCAACAGGATAAATACGTGCTTCTATATCTTTAAAGTAATCTGTAACCACTGTACGTCCTCTATCATCAGATACACTTGTTATCACTTGAGTTGGTTTATGGAATAAAATGTAAATTTTGTCTTCTAGTTCTATTTTAATACCTTCAACTTCAATCGTATCTGATGGCTTCACTTTTGTTCCTAATTCAGTGACAGTCGTACCATTCACTTTCACTTTTCCTTCAGAAATTAAAGTTTCTGCCTTACGTCTTGAAGTATAACCGCTATTAGCTATACGTTTTTGTAATCGTTCTAATTCTTTAGTCATTATTTTCTCCTTTTTGATTGACTAGATTACTGAAAAAAGCATCCATTTCTTCATCGTCTTCTTCAGTTGTCGGCAAATCTTCTATATTGGAAATACCAAATACATTTAAAAATAAATCAGTAGTAATTAACTGTTGGCTACGCTGTTCATTAACCACTTTAGCCTCAACTAGTCCTTTGGCAATCAATGTCTTAACTGCACCATCTGAATTGATACTACGAATTAATTCAATATCACTTCTTGATAATGGCTGGTTATAAGCAATAATTGATAGTACTTCCATTGCTGCTTGTGATAATTTCATTTGTGACTTTTGTTCAATTAATTGTTCAATATACGTTGCCGCTTCTTTTTTAGTCGTTAAAACATACGTCGTTCCAAATCGTTGTATCATTAATCCATGTGATGAATAATTTTCAATTAATTCAACGAGTTGGTCTTTCGACATATCTAATATTTCTAATAGTTGTTTTTCATCTAAACCTTCATCGCCAGCTGTAAATAAAAGCGACTCTAATATACCATGATTATCCAAAATGGTAGTTCACTCCTCTAATAATGTTAATATCTTCAAAATTACGTTGTTGCTCAATATTAATTATTCCTGCTTTTGACATCTCTAAAATAGCTAAAAAGTGAGTGACTACTTGTTCAATTGGCTCAGAAAACGTAAACAGACTAAAGAAGTTAAAATGATCTTTATCTTTCAATCTCGATGTCACTTGTTCTGTAGCTTGTTGAATGGTAAATGTCTCTTTTCGGATTTCAACAGATTTAGGTGTATTTAACTCAACTCTATTTTTAACTCTTTGATAAGCTACAATTAATTCAGTTAAATCAATCGTATGATTTGGATCCCAAGATTCATCTGTTTCCAAATGAGATAAATCTGTCGGTCTTTTTGTAAAATAAAAATCTCTTTCTTCTTTCATGTCATTTAAAATAGCAGTATATTCTTTATAATTTTGATATTCTATTAAACGCCCAACTAAATCTTCCCGTGGGTCATCATCAACATCCATATCTGATGTTGATTGTGGTAATAGCATCTTACTTTTAATCATTAAGAGTTCTGACGCTAATACTAGGTATTCACTTGCAATATTAATTTCAAGCTGTTTCATTGCATGAACGTACTGCATATACTGCTCTGTTAATGCTTGCATAGGAATATCATAAATATCTATTTCAAATTTTTGGATAAGATGCAGCAATAAATCTAATGGTCCATTGAAAGCATCTAATTTAACTTCATACATAATATCTACCTCGTATTGCGTCATATGTGCATAATTCTCTAAAATATTATAGCATGAAAATAACTTACTTTTAAATTGGGGTGATAACAAAATGCAACAGGCACTGATAAATTTCTATTATCAATTTCATACTAAGCAACATTATTTCCTATGTCATGACATTTTAGAAGATGCATGGAAAGCTGAAAATAACTACAGTAAGCAAGATGCAGTTGTTAGTTTAATCTTGTTTGCAACTGCTTGTTACCATTATCGCCGCAATAATTTAAAAGGCGCCTATAAGTCTTTTAATAAATCTAAAGAAATAATACAAAATGCTAAAGATAGAGATGCGTTATACCTTAATTTAAATGATTATCAATTGTTAATTGAGCAACAGATTGCAAAATTGAATGCAGCAAAGCCTTTTTCATCTGTTATATTACCAATAACTCCAG
>NZ_JACYHC010000446.1:0-5047 GCF_017152085.1 Staphylococcus sp. EG-SA-2 | reverse complement strand
AAGATGAATATGCAACATTTGTTAAGACAGTACACATTGCATTAATGCATGATTGGTTAAAAGGTAAAATAATTGTTGATTCATTAGGGCTACACTCAAATAACCAAAGGCATACAAATGAAACCGAACAAATTTTAACTTCTTCAGACTTAATATTGTATGTAAGTTATTTTAATCATTCATTTACTGATAATGACAAAGCGTTTATAGAACACATGAAAGATATGAACCAGTTGAATGAAAACCAAGCATTTAAAATGGTAATTAATGCTGCTGATTTAGCAGAAAGTCAAGATGATCTTGAAGCAGTTGAAACATATGTATCAGATGCATTAAGACAAGTACACTTACAATCAGACATTTTTGCTGTATCAAGTCGAAATGCATTGCAAGCTGAAGATAAGGGCATTGATCAATTAAAACAAAGCATACAACAATTTGTTGATGTTGAATCTAAATCAATTTTAGAACAACAAATGATTCATCAGCTTCAACAAATGGATCGTTCTTATGTAGAGATGATTACAGAATTTGAAACAAATAAAGCTGATATTTCACGTCGCCAACAAAGGTTAACAGATTATAAAGATAAACAGCGTTTACAACATCAATTAATTGATGCGACGCTACAACATACAGACAACGAAGTTGAAGAACAAGTTTATCATTTAAATGCACGTTTAAAATTACAACTACTTGACGATGTTAAATCAGTGTTTAATTCTCAAATGACGCAAAATAGTGATTTTAATGAAGAAAAGAAAGTGTCTACGAAAGTATACTTAGATCAAATTCATCAACGATTGTTTTTAGAGCAATCTTTAATTACAGAACGTATAAAAAAATACTTTAATAAGCAACTCACTAAGCAAATTGCACCAATCGTTCAACAATTAGCAGATTTACATGTCATTGTTAATCCTCAGTTTAACTTTGAATCAGCTAATATAGAGCAACCATTATTGCACATCGATTTCAATGATATGCTAAATGCATTGCCTAAACAATTAACAAAACGTAAAATTTTGAATCCAAATGGGCAAAGAGATATACATGAATCAATTTGTCAAAGTACATTAGGATTATTACAACCACAAATGGGATTATTGAGGCAACAACTTGAATTATATGTTAAGCAAATGGCTGTAGAAGCTGAATCGCAATTTGAAAGTTTTGAAGCTAATATTCAAACGCAAATAAACGATTTATTAGCATTTGATTTAGATACAACACTTATCAATCAATTGAAAGATAAACATCAACAACTGAAAACTATTTTATATTAAGAAAGAAGGAACGTTTTAAATGCCTAATAAAATATTACTTGTAGATGGTATGGCACTATTATTTAGACATTTCTACGCTACAAGTCTTCATAAACAATTTATGTACAATTCACAAGGTGTACCTACAAATGGAATACAAGGGTTTGTGCGTCATATCTTTTCGGCAATACATGAAATACGCCCTACACATGTAGCTGTATGTTGGGATATGGGACAATCAACTTTTAGAAATGATATGTTTGATGGTTATAAGCAAAATCGTTCTGCACCACCAGAAGAATTGATACCACAATTTGATTATGTTAAAGAAATTTCAGAGCAATTTGGCTTTGTAAATATTGGCGTTAAAAACTATGAAGCGGATGATGTTATAGGTACATTAGCACAACAATATTCAACTGATAACGATGTCTATATTATTACGGGCGACAAAGATTTACTGCAATGTATTAATGACAATGTTGAAGTCTGGCTAATTAAAAAAGGTTTTAACATTTATAATAGATATACATTACATCGTTTTAACGAAGAATATGCCCTTGAACCACAACAACTAATCGATATTAAAGCGTTTATGGGTGATACAGCAGATGGATATGCAGGTGTTAAAGGAATTGGTGAGAAAACGGCTATTAAGTTAATTCAGCAATATCAAAGCGTTGAAAATGTGGTTGAAAACATTGATGCATTATCAGCTGGGCAACGTAATAAGATTAATGACAATTTAGATGAACTATATTTATCGAAGCGACTTGCTGAAATTCACACACAAGTACCAATTGATAGTGAATCGCTTTTTGAGAAAATGTCATTTGCAACAACACTTAATCATATTTTATCAATTTGTAACGAACATGAATTACATGTTTCAGGAAAATATATTTCATCCCATTTTTAAAAAAGTATAAAATTTTATGAAAAATTAAACCAATTAAGTATAAAAAGACTATTTCTATCGATACAAGGTAGAAATAGTCTTTTTGCGTATTTGGATATGTCAGAGTGAATAAATAAGACGAATTTTGATAGATACATATTTGATTAATCAATAGAGTTTAAAGAATTATATTTCATCCAAATAAATTACCATACACTACAAAATAGTACAGTTACAACTTTATTAATCTAAAAAACATATTTGATTAATTAGTTTTTGAGTCAATGTATTAATACAACTATAAATCAAATGGAGTATAAGAAATAAATATAGTGGTATAATTGCACATAATATTTAAGAATAAGAATAATATATTAAATATTTATTAACAAATTATAGATAAAATATGAATAATTAATTAATGGTATTTACATATTCATAACCAAAGGATAAAATAATTGTGAAATTATTCACAAATGAAAGAGGAGTGTTGCAAATGTTAGTTGCAGTAGTCAAAGAATTAAAACAAGGTGAAGGACGTGTAGCTTGCACACCCGAAAATGTGCGTAAGTTAACGGATGCAGGACATAAAGTAATTGTTGAAAAAAATGCTGGCATTGGTTCAGGATTTTCTAACGATATGTATGAAAAAGAAGGCGCTAAGATCGTAACTCACGAACAAGCATGGGAAGCTGATCTTGTTATCAAAGTAAAAGAACCTCATGAAAGCGAATATCAATATTTCAAAAAGAATCAAATTATCTGGGGATTTTTACATCTAGCATCTTCAAAAGAAATAGTAGAAAAAATGCAAGAAGTTGGTGTAACTGCGATTAGTGGTGAAACCATAATAAAAAATGGAAAAGCAGAATTATTAGCGCCAATGAGTGCTATAGCAGGTCAACGCTCAGCAATTATGGGAGCTTACTACTCTGAAGCACAACATGGTGGTCAAGGTACTTTAGTGACTGGTGTACATGAAAATGTGGATATACCTGGTAGTACATATGTGATTTTCGGTGGTGGCGTAGCAGCAACAAATGCAGCAAATGTTGCCTTGGGACTAAATGCTAAAGTAATCATTATCGAGTTAAACGATGACCGCATTAAATATCTTGAAGATATGTATGCAGAAAAAGATGTCACAGTAGTCAAATCAACACCAGAAAATTTAGCAGAACAAATTAAGAAAGCAGATGTATTTATTTCTACAATTTTAATTCCAGGTGCGAAACCGCCAAAATTGGTTACTCGTGAGATGGTTAAATCAATGAAAAAAGGTTCAGTATTAATCGATATAGCTATTGACCAAGGTGGAACTATTGAAACAATTAGACCAACTACAATTTCTGATCCAGTGTATGAAGAAGAAGGTGTGATTCATTATGGTGTACCAAACCAACCAGGAGCAGTCCCAAGAACTTCAACAATGGCATTAGCACAAGGAAATATTGATTATATATTAGAAATTTGTGACAAAGGCTTAGAACAAGCAATTAAAGATAATGAAGCCTTAAGTACTGGTGTAAACATTTACCAAGGACAAGTGACAAATCAAGGATTAGCTTCATCACATGACCTAGATTATAAAGAAATATTAAATGTTATCGAATAGATAATAATTTAAATGAAATTGAGTGAAATGAATATTTTAAATATAGCATTATAGTTTGGACTAAAAATTTACAAAACGGAAGGATGTAATTATTATGACAACCAACACAGTTACATTACAAACAGCACATATTGTAAGTTTAGGAGATATCGAAGAAGCTAAAGCAAGCATTAAACCATTTATTCGTCGAACACCACTAATTAAATCTATGTATTTAAGTCAAAATATCACTAAAGGTAACGTATATTTAAAACTTGAAAATATGCAGTTTACAGGTTCATTTAAATTTAGAGGTGCTAGCAATAAAATTAATCATTTGTCAGATGAACAAAAAGCTAAAGGTATTATTGGCGCATCAGCCGGAAATCATGCACAAGGTGTAGCTTTGACAGCAAAACTATTAGGTATTGATGCAACGATTGTGATGCCAGAAACAGCACCAATTGCTAAACAGAATGCTACCAAAGGATATGGTGCAAAAGTCATTTTAAAAGGTAAAAACTTTAATGAAACTAGACTTTATATGGAAGAATTAGCGAAAGAAAATGGTATGACAATTGTTCATCCATATGATGATAAGTTTGTCATGGCTGGTCAAGGAACAATAGGATTAGAAATTTTAGATGATATATGGAATGTTAATACGGTCATTGTTCCAGTTGGTGGAGGTGGCCTAATTGCAGGTATTGCCACCGCTTTAAAATCATTCAACCCATCAATTCATATAATCGGCGTTCAAGCTGAAAATGTGCATGGCATGGCAGAGTCATTCTATAAGAGAGCTTTAACTGAACATCGTGAAGATAGCACAATTGCAGATGGTTGTGATGTAAAAGTACCAGGTGAAAAAACATACGAAGTAGTAAAACATTTAGTAGATGAATTTATTCTTGTATCAGAAGAGGAAATAGAACATGCAATGCAAGATTTAATGCAACGTGCCAAAATCATTACAGAAGGTGCAGGAGCTTTACCTACAGCAGCTATTTTAAGTGGGAAAATTGATAAAAAATGGCTAGAGGGTAAAAATGTCGTTGCATTAGTTTCAGGAGGAAACGTTGACTTAACTAGAGTTTCTGGTGTCATTGAACATGGCTTAAATATCGCGGATACAAGTAAGGGTGTGGTAGGTTAAAACTTCCAATCTTAAAAATGAGGTGTAATTATGTCAAATGGTAAAGAATTACAAAAAAATATAGGTTTCTTCTCAGCGTTTGCTATTGTTATGGGGACAGTTATTGGTTCAGGAGTATTCTTTAAAATATCAAA